>WTHV01000130.1 GCA_011525265.1 Alphaproteobacteria bacterium
TGGCCAACTCTGTGTGAGAAAAAGGGGAGGGTTGCAGCTTTCTGCGGCACCAGATGTGCCATTTGTGTCAGACATGGCTTGTGCTGTGTTAAAGAGCGCGGCACAAAGAATAAGTGATGCGAATACACCATGAGTGACAATGCGATAGAGAGCCATTTTCTGATCCTTGCCTTCAAATCTTGTTATTTCAGCCAATGGCCTATTATGAGGCGGTTAATACTTTATTGAAACTGTTGGAGATTACCTCGTCTTACTGTAGGCTTAGAGCCACTATTTCCTGATCTTATGATCAGATATTGTTCCCTTATCATTGAAATGTGATGTCTGTAATGCCCAATTTCATGAAAACTTATCCGCGCGTCTCTGATTTGGAAAAGCGAGCCTATCGCCGCTTGCCGCCATTTGTTGGTGCTTATCTTTTTTCTGGGACAAGTCAAAATCAAGCACGTGATGAATCCATTAATGACTATAGCACTATCAAATTATTTCCGCGCTATATGCGCGGGCGTGTGCCGACTGATCTGTCTTGTGATTTTATGGGTACCGCATTTCATGCGCCATTTTCTGTGGCACCGATTGGCCTGTCATCTTTAATTTGGCCAGGCTCTGAGGTTGCGCTTGCCAAGGCGGCGGCAAAAGCGGGCTATGGTTATGCGCTAAGCACAGTTGCTGGTGCAAGTGTTGAACAAGTTGGCCCTGCGGCAGGTGATAAGGGCTTTTTTCAGCTCTATGCCCCAAATGATAGAGCGCTAGCGATTGACCTTATGAAGCGGGCAAAAGAGGCTGGCTTTACCAAGCTGATTTTGACAACAGATGTGCCTGCACCAAGCCGGCGAGAGGAAATGCGTATCGCAGGTGCGCCTATTGGCTCACGCTCTGAATCAAGCCCGACTTTGCGCGTTTTGATGCAGTCTGCCTTGCATCCAAGCTGGTCTCTTGCCGCCTTAGCGCATGGGGGAAAATTCCGGTTCCGTAATCTTGAGCCTTATGCACCGCCGGAACTTTTGGCCAATATAACGCAATTTATCGCCTCTCAAATTAATGGGTCACTGACGTGGGATTATCTTGATGAGTTGCGCGGCTTATGGGATGGCCCAATGCTGTTAAAAGGGCCTTTGCATTATGATGATTGCAAAAGAGCCTTAGATGCGGGGCTTGATGGGTTGATTTTATCGAATCATGGTGGCCGTCAGCTTGATTGTGCGCCGTCACCTGTTTCACAATTGCCAAAATTACGCAAACAGCTTGGCAAAAATGTAATTCTTGCCACTGATTCAGGCCTGCGTTCTGGTCTTGATATCGCACGTGCTATCGCTTTGGGTGCCGATTTTTGCTTCCTTGGTCGTGCCTTTTTGATGGGCGTTGCCGCATTAGGCAATAAGGGCGCGCATCATGTGGGCGAGGTTTTGATAGAAGAATTATCAAACACCATGATTCAGCTTGGCGTTGAGACAATCGCTGAGCTAAAAGAAGTCGATAGCGCGCACTTGTTTTCCTAAGGGTAAGCGGGCGCTTATTGGTTTGCCTTATAGGTTGCAATCGCCTTTTTTAACATATCGCGATATTTGCAGTTAAACGAACAAGCTTTGTTCAATTTTGCAAGCATCATCTCTGCATTTGCAACATCACCCAATGTTAAATACAGCTCGCCCATATATTCCATCGCTCTTTCATGTTTAGGATTAAGGGAAAGGGCAGTCTCATAGGCTGTTTTTGAGGCGTCAAACTGTTCTAATTTGCGGTAAGAGAAGCCGGTTAGGTTCCATGCATCTGCATTTTTCGGCTCATCACTTATAACAATTGTAAGCGCAGATAGGGCGGCCTCATAATTATCTTGGGCAATAAAGACTTCGGCTTTGCGATAGGAGTCGTGAATTTTCTCTGCTTGTGAGGGCTTTGGCTTCTCATAAGTGCCTGCCGCAAAAGCAGGATAGCAAAACAAAATAGCAATCATAGCCACAAGTGACATAAGCCATAAATGGTAAGATGGTCTTTGTTGTGCCGCATGATGGTTTGTTTTGTTGTGTTGTCTCATATCACTCTCTTTTTTTAAGGCGCTTACTCTTACGCTGATGACGGTATTTTCCTCCTCTTACGAGCGGGGCATCTATATAAGATTACTTCACGGCGATAGGGGCTTGTCGTGATGTACCGAAATTCTGGCCTTTAAACCTATGAAATAGGTGGCTATAGTGAAGCTAGTTTTCCGCTTTGGATAGAGGCATATAGATGAGCGATTTGACAGATATCACAGATATCAATGACAGCACACCGCGCTTTCGCATTGTCGAGGGCACATCACCTGCTCTTGAATTTGAATGCCTGCCTGAATGTCATATTTTGGCGGCTAATGGTGCCTTTTTGGCGAAAGCACCGGCTATAAATGTTGCTCCATCAGCCACATTTTCAGGTTTTGATAGCTATCATAATTCAAGTGATGAGACAGAGATTTTATATTTATCACCAAGCTCTATCGGCTCTTTGCTTGCCTTTGATATGTCATTGCATCCCAAAGGGCTTATTCTATCACGCTCAAGCCTTTTCGCTAGCACGGCAGAAGCAGGTCTCTCACTGATATTGGATTTAACGCTAGAAGGTATTGATGGCCCTTATCAGCTTTATCAGGCGCAAAATCAGGGTGTAATTGTCGCCTTCATGAGTGGTGATCTCTTCCCCTTAACGCTTGCTAAAGATGATTGCTTGCAGGTTGATGCGCGTTCACTTGCTGCCATGGAGACAAGCATAGCCTTTGAGCTTGAACAGCTTACCAATGGGCAATATGTGGCCTCGCTTTCAGGGCCGGGGCGTGTGTGGCTGCAGTCTATGCCTGGCCAATAAAATCTCAAACAAAGAGCCTCTTATGACCCAATTAATCTTTCACCATTATCCGCCATCACCTGTTGCAGAAAAAGTGCGTATTGCCTTTGGTATGAAATCACTTTCATGGCAGTCAGTGGAAATCCCGCGCCTGCCGCCAAAGCCGCTGCTGATGCCATTGACGGGGGGCTATCGTCGTACCCCTGTCGCACAAATTGGCGCTGATATTTATGGTGATAGCCAAAATATCTTTCGGATGCTTGACGAGCAGATGGGCGGCCCACAATTGGTCACAGGCCTTTCAATGGCATTGGCAAGCTGGTCTGAATCAGTTCTTTTCGCACTGGCTTTGCGCGTGGTGTTAACAAACGCTATGGATGATGCGCCGCCAGAATTTATCCAAGATAGAGGCTCTCTTTATTTCGATAAAGGATGGACGAAGGCACAAATGAAGGCTGATTTGCCAGCCTTTATCCAACAATTACAAGCTGGTCTTAGCTTGCTAGAGCGTCATGCGAGCCAGTCAGGTGATTATCTATTTGGCGATGCGCCTAGTCAGGCTGATGCGAATTTGCATTATTTGTTATGGTTTATAAATGGCCGCTGGGATGGCGGGCCAGAATTTTTATCACGCTTCCCGCATTTGCTTGCTATTCAAGAAAAATTGCTGGCAAGCGGCACTGGCACTGCGCGCGATTTAAGCGGTGAAGAGGCGCTTGCGATTGCGCGTGCGGCAGAGCCTAAAAGTCCCACCGGTATTTTCTGTCCCAACCCGCAAAATCTTGAGGTGGGGGATGAGGTGATTGTCCGTCAGGCAGGAGATACGGCAGACCCTGATATTCATGGCAAGCTTCGTATGCTTGATGAGACGCGCATTTCTCTTGATATGCATAATGATGACATTGGCCATAGCGCGCTGCATTTGCCTGTTTTGGGCTATATGATCAAGAAGGCGTAATACGAGAGCGAAGCGTGATAGGTATCTGTGCCGCCATGAATAAGGCAGTGGCAGGTGCAACAATGAATAATTTAAAGCTGACCCATCCTTCATCACTTAAATTGCGCCACGCCCATTCATTACCAATGGCAAGGATAACCATGAAAAGCCCCCACCGCAGGGTCAGGGTCAACCATGCCTCATCTGTTAAGAAGAATTGTGTGCCGAAAAATTGCTTCATCATTGGCTTGCCAAAGGCGCGCCCAATTAGCAAAACGCCTGCAAAGCTGAGATTAAATAAGGTGGGCTGTATTTTGATGAACAGGCTTTCTTCTGCGATAAGGGCGCCAATGGTTAAGATGGCAGATAGGCCAACTGAGAAAATAGCGAATTTCGCGATATTTTTCTCGCGCAGATAGATAGCAATCAACACAATAAGCGCGACCACAACTGAGGCAACAGCGCCAACGAAAATATCATATAGCTCAGTGCCTATGAATAAGCATAAAAGCGGCGCTATCTCAGCAAAAAACGGTCCTAATCTCACCTATAAAATTCCTTTATTTATGGGCATCTTGTGCCTTACATAGCATGCGATCAATAGATGCCTGCCTCAACCCCTGCCACAATCATGCCGCCAAGCTCTTCGACGCGGGCAATGAAAGCGTCATCATAACTGCCATGTAATATGATAGGCGGTGTAATCAAGCGCCAAGATAGCGCATTGGCATAGGCGGTCAGAGTTCTTTTGGTTGCCGTACCATCTAATCCTGCCCTGATATAAAAAGCCACAGGCAAGCCTTCTTTGCGCCCAAGCCAGTCATTATAACATCTATCAAACATATCTTTGGTCAGCCCAGAAAGCGCGCCAATATTCTCTAGCGTACCAAGCAATAGCCCATCACAATTATCTAGATCATCGGCTATGACCTCGGTGGGTGATTTGATGGTTATATGCGTCTTATCTTGCCCATGGGCACGCATGGCACCAAGGGCTGCCTCTGATAAAGCAATGGTATTTGGTGATGGTGTTTGGGTAATAAGTAGAAAGCGCATAATGACCCTTAACCTATCAGGAAAAAATATCACTGCGCTAGTGTGTTTATTCATGATAGCATCAAACACAGAGTTTCCAGCCCGATAAAGCCAGCCCGAGTGAGATCGTAAAGCATGACCCCCATTCGCCCGACAAGCACATTATCTGATAAGGCGGTTGCCGCCTTACTAGACTCATTGCCCGGATGGCGGCTTGAAAAGGACGGGCGTGCGTTAGCTATTTCATATAAATTTCCACATTTCAGACAAGCCTTTGCCTTTATGACAGAGATCGCGCTCGCCTCAGAGCTGGCAGATCATCACCCTGATTGGTCAAATAGCTTTCATAAGGTCAGGATTAGCCTTTCGACACATAATCTTGGCGGCTTGAGCATTCTTGATGAGGGGCTTGCCCGCATCATTTCTGAGGCGGCCATGCGCCATCAGGGTGTTGTGCAAGCATCATGATTCTAATGGATAGCACAACATTAGCAGGCTTTGTTTTTGTGACCTATATTATTGCAGGCACAATCAAAGGCACGCTTGGTTTGGGCTTGCCAACAACAGCCCTTACCATCATGACTTTTTTCTTATCCCCTTTTCAGGCCTTGGCGATTAATTTGATCCCCATGTTTTTGACTAATGTCTGGCAATTTAGCCGCGCAAGCAATATCTCACATCTAATGCGGCGCTATGCGTATTTTGCGTTAAGCCTATCAGTTACCATTTTTGCCCTGTCTTTTGTGACAGGCAAATTATCTTCTCAGATGGTGCAAATCGCGGTGGCAGGGGCGGTGATATTATTCTCGCTTTATAATCTGGCACAGCGCCCCTTTAACCTTAGTCAAAAGCGCGATAAACAGTGGCAAATATTCTTTGGTGCTATGGCTGGTATTATGGGGGCGATAACCTCAATGTGGGCCGTGCCTTTGGTGATGTATTTGCTGTCTCGCAAATTAAATCCTAAAGAGTTTGTTGATGCGGCTGGCTTTTTATTGCTTGTAGGCTGTGTGCCGCTCAGTGTCGGCTATGTGGCAACAGGGCTTGTGACAAGTGATGTTCTCATTCCAGCAATCGCAGGCACAATTGGCTCTCTTTCAGGCTTTCAGCTTGGCGCGCGCTTGCGGGCTTATATTAATGCCGCGCTGTTTCGGCAGATTTTATTATGGTTCTTTTTGGCAATGGGATTGCGGATGGCAGTCGTTGCCTTTTATGCCGCATAATAGTGTGAGAAAAAGGAAATAGCGAAATGACAATGTCACGACAAGCTTGGCTGTTATTGCTTGCCCTATCTGCGATTTGGGGCGCGTCCTTTCTATTTATTGAGATAGCGCTTCGTGCTATGGGGCCTATCACCTTGGTGTTTTTCCGTGTTGCGATTGCCTCTGTTACCTTGGGGCTTTATGTGTTTTTTGCAAAATTGCCTGTACCAACAGCACGTGCTTTTTGGTTTGGGACATTTGTGATGGGCTTTTTAAATAATGCGATACCCTTTACCTTTATTGCCTATGGCCAGCTGTCAATAACAGGCGGTATGGCGTCAATCATCAATGCCAATACAGCCTTTTTTGGTGTGATTGTTGCAGCGGCATTTCTGCCGTCGGAGCGTCTATCATGGCGCCGTCTCAGCGGGGTTATACTAGGCGTCGCAGGTGTTGTCATTGTCGTAGGGCCAGCTGAATTATTGCGCCTTGATGTGGCACAAATTGGTCAATTGGCAGTGGTCATTGCCACCTTATCTTATGCCTTTGCCTCAGTATGGGGGCGTCTGCGCTTGCAAGGCTATGATGGCACCATCACTGCCTTTGGCACAGCCTTATGTGCCACGGTGATGTTAAGCGGTATCATGCTTGTGGCAGAAGGTGTGCCAGATTTTGCTATTACAGGTGAATTGCTAATGGTCGCCATTGGCCTTGGGGTCATTGGAACCGCAGGGGCCTATATGATTTATTTCAAGATTTTAGCACTTGCAGGGGCATCGAATCTGATGCTTGTGACTATTATTGTGCCGATATTTGCCGTCAGCCTAGATGCCCTCGTGCTTGGCCAGCTAGTCAGTGGGCGTGAGGTGATAGGGTTTGTTGTGATAGCCTTGGGGCTTGCCATAATGGATGGCCGTTTGCTGTCTTATCTTATCCCTGGAAAAGACTAAGCAAACAGATATTCCACAAGCCATAAAAGCGGCAGGCCACAGCCGATTGTTAAAATCACCGATTTCGTGCGCCATGCAATAAGGCCTGCGCCAAAAGCGGCAATCAGGCGGGGATTGGTTGTGAAATCAGCTATTTTTCCGCCATCTAGGACTATCTCGGCAACCACAATTGTCCATAGAACAGCAATTGGCACAAGGCGCATGGCAGTTGTTGCGGCAGGTGATAAATTTGTTGGCATCACGGGCGTTAAAAAGATAAAGCGCATGGCAAATGTGATAAGACCGCTGATGATGATAATGACCCAAATCATGATGCGTCACCCTTTGGCGCGATTACTGATGTCAACGTGCCTGCCGCAATGCCAGCTATCGCCGCGATAAGAAGCCATAAATTATAGGGCAGATGGGCAAAGGCAAAGACGCAAGCGGTGCTTGTACAAATGGTGGCCACCTCAACACGGCTTTTGATCAAAGGCAAGGTAATCGCCATGAATATCAGCGGTATCACAAAGCCAAGAGATAATTCAGCTGGTATCGCATTGCCAGCGAGCACACCCACTAAGGTCGCAATCTGCCAGACACTCCATAGCAAAATGCCAGAGCCTAGCAGGTGATAATGCATCATCCTATTGTGAGGTTTTTGGCGATAGCGCAGGATTGAAACGGCATAGGCTTCATCTGTTAACAGATAGGCAAGAATGATGCGCCAGCGAAGCGGTTTGTCGCGCAGATATTCTGATATAGAGGCAGAATAAAGCAAATGCCGCGCATTTAACGCGGCCACAGAGCCAAGCAAAATGGCCACAGGTGTTGCCAATGCAATAAGTTGGGCAAAGATGATTTGGCTTGTGCCAGCGAATAGCAGGCTCGACATAAAAAAGGTCTGATAGGGTGTTAGGCCAGATTCGATGCCAAGCACACCAAAGACCGCTCCAAAAGGCAGAATGCCTAATTGCAAGGGAAGGCCATCTGTTATGCCTAATTTAAATTCGTGCCATCGTGATGTCATGATGAAGCCAGTGCCGCTTTCCTATTATGCGCTATTGCTATTGCCTATGTGGCAAAAATTTGCGCTTTATCCTTAAAGGCTTTGAATTCTAGAGCATTGCCTGAGGGGTCACGAAAAAACATGGTTGCTTGCTCGCCAACTTCACCTTCAAAACGGATTTGCGGCTCAATCAAGAAATCTATCTGTGCCTCTTGCAAGCGTTTTGAAAGCGTTTGCCAGACATCCCAGTCTAAAATAGCGCCAAAATGACGAGAGGGAACCTTCTCACCATCTACCGGATTTGTCTCTGCCTCAGCAAGATTGCCATCAACAAGATGGGCTGTGATCTGATGCCCGAAAAAATCGAAATCAATCCATCTTTGTGAGGTGCGCCCAATACGGCACCCCAATAAATCAACGAAAAACCGTTCTGTCGCGGCAAGGTCTGTCACGGCAAAAGCAAGATGGAACGGGGGAATAGCTGAGGATGTCATGCCATCTCCTTACTGAGAATATGTGGTTTCACTTAAAATCGGTTTGTACCTTGTCACAAATTATCCAACTGAGCCAGTGATAATCCATGATATGAGACTATCAAATGACAGGCACTTTATGCTAAAAAGCAGATATCTTTTTTACAGATAGTCCTATGTGCTTTTTTGCATAGCATATGGGCTAAATTTCATAGGATATCATTTCAGATGCTAGATAAATTTCACTTTGCCGCTGACCAAGATGTATCAGGAAAGATTTGTTTGCTGCGTGTTGATTTCAACGTGCCTCTTCAAGATGGCGTGATTACAGATGACACGCGCATTACCCGCATTTTGCCTGGTATTAAACGGCTCGCAGACAGTGGTGCGCGTCTTGTGCTGTTAAGTCATTTAGGGCGTCCAAAAGGCCAGCGCATTGCCGATTTAAGCCTAAAACCTATCGGGGCCTATCTTGCACAATTGCTTGGCCAAGATGTGCCAATGATTGATGATATCTTATCTGATGAGGCCAAGATACAATGCCAAAACCTTGCTGATGGTGAGATTGTGATGGCAGAGAATTTGCGCTTTTGGGCAGGAGAAGAAGCCAATGATAATGATTTTGCCAAAGCACTTGCAAGGCTAGGTGATGTATTTATTGCAGATGCCTTTTCTGCTGCACACCGTGCTCATGCTTCAACAGAGGGGATTACCCATCATATGCCGTCTTTTGTCGGTGATGCGATGGCAGCTGAGTTGCGTGCGCTCTCAGATGCGCTTGTCGCGCCGCAAAGACCTGTTGTCGCTGTGGTTGGCGGTGCAAAAGTATCGACCAAATTATCCGTGCTTGAAAATCTGGTAAAAAAGACAGATGCGCTTATTTTGGGCGGTGGTATGGCAAACAGCTTCTTGGGTGCGCAAGGCATTGATATGAAGGCCTCTTTATCAGAGCCTGATTTGTTTGAGACGGCACGTCACATTATGGCAGCCGCCAATGATGCAGGCTGTGAGCTGATTATCCCGACAGATGGTCTTGCATCAAAAGAATTTGCCGCAAATGCCGCGCATCGCGCTATTGCGAATGAGCTGCTAGACGAGGGCGAGATGATGCTTGATGTCGGGCCAGATTCGATTGCCAATGCAATCGCCGCCATCAAAGGTGCTAAGACTGTGTTGTGGAATGGCCCAATGGGCGCCTTTGAAATCGCGCCTTTCGATACAGCGACGGTTGCTGTTGCTAAGGCTGTTGCTGATCAGACAAAGGCAGGCCTTACCACCTCAGTGGCAGGCGGCGGTGATACAGTTGCCGCCTTGAATGTGGCAGGTGTGGCAGATGATTTTAGCTATCTGTCTCTTGCCGGTGGTGCCTTTTTGGAATGGCTAGAGGGTAAAACACTTCCCGGTATTGCGGCTTTGATGAAATAGCCCTCTTTAATAAAATAGAGTCTTGCCTGTGATGCTTAATCGCCCCATCTATTAAAGGGAAGATGAAAACCCGAAGATGAAATCCCAAAGATGAAAACCCAAGGGAGCTACAGATGTTTTTCTCTAATCCATTTAAATCTCGCCTGCCAGATATAGCGGAAGCGCACCCTAGCAGGGCAGAGCCGATTCTAAGCCCCCGCCCTCATGCTGTGCATGGGCGCACAATTGTGGCGCCTTTTCCTGATGGGATTGCCACTGTGATGCTTGGCATGGGCTGTTTTTGGGGGGCAGAGCGGCTGTTTTGGCAAATGGATGGTGTTTATAGTACAGCGGTAGGCTATGCGGGTGGTATCACCGAAAACCCGACCTATGAGGAGGTGTGTTCGGGCCGTACAGGCCATAGCGAGGTTGTGCTTGTTGCCTATGATACGAGCAAGGTAGGACTTGGTGATTTATTGAAGGTGTTTTTTGAAGAACATGACCCGACACAAGGCTATCGTCAGGGCAATGATACAGGCACGCAATATCGGTCTGTGATTTATACAGATAATAAGGCTGATAAAGACCAAGCGTTAGCGGCGGCACAATCTTATGGTCTTGCTTTGGCACAAGCAGGCATGGGGTCTGTGACAACTGAGATTGCCAGTGATAAGATTTTCTATTACGCAGAAGATGACCATCAACAATATTTGCACAAGGTGCCGCATGGTTATTGTGGGCTAAAAGGCACAGGCGTGAGCTGTGTGGTTTCTTAGAAATCTTTATGCATGACATAAAGATGCTATTTTAACGCATTGAAGGCTTGACGAGGGCAGGAATGGTGAGTATGTTCCGACCTCAATTGGATTTAACTAAGATTTTGCGAGGCGCGTCATGAAAGTCGTTAGCTCTTTGAAAACACTGAAATCACGTGACCGTAATTGTCAGGTCGTGCGCCGTAAAGGCCGCCTATATGTGATTAACAAGAAGAACCCACGCCTAAAAGCGCGTCAGGGCTAATTCTTTTAGCAGCCTCCTTGTGGGGGGGATGAAGGCCGCTGTTAAAAGCGCCTACAGACAAACCGGCTTCTAGCCGGTTTTTTTGTGTCTTTACCTTTTCCTTGATTTACACCTTTCCATTATGTGGAATCCCATTTCATAATGCAGCCTGTCACCTGTCGACATTCTGATAATCGCACTATATCGTATGTCATAAGTTTGAAGATTTGCGTATTATTCTGCGCAGATATTTTATGGTTTTTATGAGGTGCGCTATGCAAATGCCACAGGCTGACCAACAGATTATCAATCGCCGTGCTGAGATTGCCGCAGGGTTGCGTGCCATTGTGCCAGCAGAGTGCGTCATTGATTCTGAAGCCTCTATGAAGGCTTATGATTCTGATGGGCTGTCTGCCTATCGGCAAATGCCTCTTGTGGTTGTATTGCCAGAAACCACACAGCAGGTTGCAGATGTCATGAAATGGTGCCGTGATGCCGGCGTTAAAATTGTACCAAGGGGTGCAGGGACATCACTATCAGGTGGCGCACTTCCTTTGGCAGATGGGGTTTTAATCGGCCTTGGGAAATTTAATCAAATTTTGGATATTGATTATGAGAATCGCGCCGTTGTCACACAGCCCGGTGTTTCAAATCTGGGCATCACCCATGCGGTTGAAGATAAAGGGTTTTATTACGCCCCAGATCCCTCAAGCCAGATAGCTTGTTCGATTGGCGGTAATATCGCTGAGAATTCTGGCGGGGTACATTGCCTGAAATATGGTCTGACAACTAATAATGTTCTTGGCGTTGAAATTGTCACAATTGATGGCGAGATTCTGCGCCTTGGTGGCAAGCATTTGGATTCTGGTCACTTGGATATTCTAGGCCTTATGACAGGCTCTGAGGGGCTTCTTGGTATTGTCACAGAGGTCACGGTACGCATTTTGAAAAAGCCAGCCACACAACGTGCCATGCTTGTTGGCTTTGAATCTGCCCAAGAGGCAGGGCAGGCGGTAAGCAACGTTATTGCCGCAGGTATTATTCCGGCGGGCATGGAAATGATGGATGCGCCTGCGATTAATGCGGCTGAGGATTTTGTCAATGTGGGCTATCCGCGTGATGCGGCCGCTTTGCTGATTGTGGAGCTTGATGGCCCTGAGGCAGAGGTGGATTTCTTGTGCGACAGGGTGGGCGATATTGTAAAATCATCTGGCGCTAGCTCTCTTCGTCTGAGCAATAGTGAAGAAGAGCGCAATCAATTCTGGGCAGGTCGCAAATCAGCTTTCCCAGCCGTTGGTCGTATTTCACCTGATTATCTATGTATGGATGGCACAATTCCGCGCAAGGCTTTGCCAGAAATGCTGACCAGAATGGCCTCTATGAGCCAGAAATATGGGTTGCGTGTTGCCAATGTATTTCATGCAGGTGATGGTAATTTGCACCCGCTTATTCTATTTGATGCCAATGTCGAAGGCGAGCTTTCACGCGCAGAGGAATTTGGCAATGATATCCTGCGTAATTGTGTGGAACTAGGCGGTGTTCTAACAGGCGAACATGGGGTTGGCGTTGAAAAACGGGACTTGATGGGCGAGATGTTTACAGAAGAAGATCTCAAACAACAGCAACGTGTGAAATGCGCTTTTGACCCGAACCATTTACTGAACCCTGGTAAAGTCTTCCCCGTGTTGCATCGTTGTGCTGAGCTTGGCCGTATGCACGTGCATAAGGGCGATGTGCCCCATCCAGATTTGCCACGTTTCTAGCGACAAAGGTTGGTCATATGAGCCATATTGCTCCACAAAACTTTGCCGAATTAGAACAGCTTATGGCACAGATTGTGGCCGACAAAACAGCTGTATCTGTTGTCGCACAAGGGACAAAGACACAAATAGGCGCCCCTACATTATGTGAGACGACGCTAGATGTCTCTGGTCTATCAGGCATTATTGATTATGAACCAGAAGAGCTGATTATCACAGCCCATGCGGCAACGCCTTTGGCTGATATGGAAGCGGCATTGTCAGAACGTGGTCAGATGCTAGCATTTGAGCCGCCCCATTATGATGGCCTTTATGGAACGCCATCAACAGGCTCTATTGGCGGCGCATTAATGGCCAATTTATCGGGTCCACGCCGCCTATCACAAGGCGCAGCTCGTGATTTTCTTTTGGGATTCCAAGGGGTGTCTGGACGCGGTATGTCATTTCGTTCTGGCTCAAAGGTCGTCAAAAACGTGACAGGTTATGACCTGTCTAAATTGCT
>WTHV01000058.1 GCA_011525265.1 Alphaproteobacteria bacterium
ATATATCACGCCCCTCTCGCATTCAGGCTGAAAATGAAACAGGCGAAGTTGAACTTGTCTTTTTCAAGGCAGATGCACGCTATTTAGAACGCACACTACCTTTGGGCGAGCGACGCATTATTTCTGGCACAGCTGAGCTTTATCAAGGCCGTGTTCAAATGGCGCACCCTGATTATATTCTCTCACCTGCCGATATCGCACAATTACCGCTTATAGAGCCAATTTACCCGCTATCTGCGGGCCTAAAGGCTAAGACTTTGCGCAAAGCCATTCACGCGGCTCTGCCGAAAGTAGCTGCGCAAACTGAATGGATTGACACAGCCATCTTGAAGCAAAAAAATTGGCCTGACTTTGCCACTGCTATGCATGCTTTGCACAATCCGCAAACACCAGATGACCTTGCCCCATCACATCAGGTAAGAGAGCGGCTGGCATTTGATGAATTACTTGCCAACCAATTGGCACTCGCTTTGATAAGGCGTGAGACGTCTCTGACGGGCAAAGGCAAGCCTGTGGCAGGTGATGGCCGCTTGCGTGACCAGCTATTATCAAACCTGCCTTTTGCACTTACCAAGGCGCAAAATCGTGTTCTAGATGAGATATATCATGATCAGTCAGGTGATTTACGTATGCTGCGCCTTGTTCAAGGTGATGTGGGGTCTGGCAAGACACTTGTCGCGCTTATGGCCATGCTCAATGCGGTTGAATGCGGAAAACAAGCTGTTTTACTTGCGCCCACAGAGATATTAGCAAAACAACATTATCAAACAATTGCCAAATATCTTGAAGCTTTGCAAATTCCCGTTGGCTTGCTTGTGGGCGGGGCAAAGACAAAGGCAAAGACAAGCTTGCTTGATGCGATGGCCGCTGGCGCTGTGCCTGTGATTGTTGGCACACACGCTTTGTTAACAGATGATGTCACTTTTGCCGATTTAGGTCTTGCGGTTGTGGATGAACAGCATCGCTTTGGCGTGAAACAGCGCATGAGCCTTAGTGCCAAGGGGGCTGATTGTGATGTGCTTGTCATGACAGCCACACCCATACCACGCACCTTATCAATGACGGCCTATGGTGATTTGCAATCCTCTATCATTGATGAAAAGCCGCCGGGGCGCAAAGAGATTGAAACAGCTGCGATAAATCTTGATCGCATTGCTGAGATCGTTGAAAAATTGCGCCACCGCCTCTCAGATGATTTCAGAGCCTATTGGATTTGCCCCTTGGTCGAAGAAAGCGATAAATCTGATATCACAGCCGCAGAGGAACGCTTTGCCAGCCTGCAAGCCGCCCTGCCCCACGCCAACCCAACCTTGGTTCATGGGCGCATGAAGGCTGATGAAAAAGCTGAGGCTATGGCAAAATTCCAATCAGGTGAGTCTCAGCTTTTGGTTGCCACCACAGTCATTGAAGTCGGTGTTGATGTGCCAGAGGCTGGCATTATGATTATCGAGCATGCAGAACGATTTGGCCTTGCCCAATTGCATCAATTGCGCGGCCGCGTTGGCAGAGGCAGTGCAAAATCAGCCTGTCTTTTGGCCTATCAAGGCCCGTTGAGTGAAACCGCCACAGCACGATTAAAAATCATGCGTGAATCAAATGATGGTTTCAGATTAGCTGAAGAAGATTTGCGCCTTCGTGGCCCCGGTGAAATCCTTGGTCAAAGGCAATCTGGCATGCCCGAATTTGCGATGGTTGACCTTGCCTATCATGGCGATCTTATTCCGCTTGCCAGACGTCTTGCTGATGATATTGTCGAGACATCACCAGAGCTTGCCGGTGAAGATTGTGAAAAATACCGCCTGCTTTTAAGCCTGTTTGAGCGGGATAACGCGATTAAATTCCTTGCCTCTGGCTAGCATAGTCAAAGGCTAGCTTGCCTTTTTCTTCTTTGGCTTATGAGGCGGTGTCACAATACCACCTGATACAACGAGCTTCACCGCTTCTTCAACTGACATATCAAGATATTTCAGCTCATTCTTTGGACAGAATAGCAAAAACCCTGAGGTCGGGTTTGGTGTTGTTGGCACAAACACATTCACAGTCTCATCTTCAATGGCAGTTGAAACTTCTCCTTTGGTGCCACCAGTCACAAAGCCAATCACCCATAAATCTTTACGCGGATATTCCACCAATACGACATCACGGAACGCATCTGATTGAGAGGCAAGAACAGTTTCCAGAATTTGCTTTGAGGCACCGTAAATCGTCCCAACAATTGGCATACGATTTAACAAGCCCTCACCAACCTTAATCAGCCATCTGCCAAAGAAACCGGCGGCAATAGCGCCAATGACTGTAATCGCAATGGCGCCAATGATAAGACCAACGCCTGGAATAGAGCTATAAAGGGTCTCTTTGAATTGTGCCGGTAATAATTGTGTCACCCACCCATCAATAATATCGACAAATAACCATGTGATATAGACGGTCAGCAACACAGGCGCTGTGACCAATAGTCCTGTTAGGAACCAACCTCTCACGCGTGAGAAAAATGTGATTTTGACGCTTGTGTCATTTTTTAATTTATTCTCACTCATGGCCCGTCCTTATTGTTACCAGTAACTGGTTAGCGTTGTATGGGATGTTGCTTCACGGCACGCACACCTATAAGATAAGTGCCATTATCCTTGTGGCAAGTATAGCACAAATTAAGGAATATTTATGTCAGATAACCACACCCTTCTTCAAGAAATAACGCGATTACATAAAATTATGCAAGATTTGCGAGACCCGCAAACAGGTTGCCCTTGGGATGTTGAGCAAACATTTGAGACAATTGCCCCTTATACCATCGAAGAAGCTTATGAAGTATCAGAAGCGATTGCCAGTGGTGAACGCGCTAAAATCGCAGATGAACTTGGCGATCTTTTGCTTCAGGTTGTGTTTCATGCCCAAATTGCATCTGAAGAAGGCAGCTTTGATCTAGCAGATGTGGCACGCGGAATTTCGGACAAAATGATACGCCGCCACCCTCATGTATTTGGTGATGATGCCCGCATTTCAGCATCAGAGCAAAAGGTGGCTTGGGAAGATATCAAAGCAGCAGAACGTGCCGCGGCACAAGATGATAAGGCGCGCGCCTCTGTACTTGATGATGTTGCCGTGACGCTACCTGCCATTGTGCGTGCGGCAAAATTACAAAAACGTGCGGCGCGTGTAGGCTTTGACTGGCCTGATATCACCGCAGTCATTGCCAAAATGCATGAAGAAACGGGCGAGCTATTAGAGGCGCTAGAAGAAGAGCCAGATAATATGGCACGCTTGCAAGATGAGGTGGGTGATATTTTATTCGTTGCCTCAAACATCGCACGCAAAGTTGGCGTCGAGCCAGAAAGCGCGCTTTTGGCCTGCAACCGCAAATTTGAGAAACGCTTTCACTACATTGAAGAGGCGCTCGCAAAAGAAGGCCGGTCTGTTGATGAGGCAAGTCTTGATGAGATGGAACAGCTTTGGCAAGACGCCAAAAGCAATCGCTAATCGCTAGCGGGTGGGGTGTTGCACAAGGTCTGGCCAAATGTGAGTGGCAAGCGCATACCAGCATTCTTCATCAGGCGCGATAAGCAACGCATCATCGCAGGTTGGCGAATAGGCATCTGCTGTGGGAAGTGACAGGCTGATAGCACCGACTTCACGTGCCATTAAATCTACTGGTGTATGATCCCATGATGTGGTCTTTGAATGCATCAAATAATCATGCTCGCCAAGGGCAATTAACGCAGCCTCGCACCCGGCACTGCCAATAAGGCGCCGATTAGCAAGGGCGCGTAATTGGGCGCGTACCTCATCACGCTTTTGACCATTCAGCCCTTTAATGCCGCCTGTGCCAATCATCTCTGATAGGCTGGTGCGGTTAAAGCCGCGCGTAACCGGCTCCCATTCAGTCATCTCT
>WTHV01000077.1 GCA_011525265.1 Alphaproteobacteria bacterium
GAAGAAGCCTCTTTTGAGACAGATAAAATTATCATAAGCAAAAGCCATAGGGTCAAAGCCCGCTATATCGTTATCGCCACAGGCTCAACGGCCTTTGTGCCGCCCATTGAAGGGCTCAGCGATGTGCCTTATTGGACGAATGAGACCATCTTTGGCGCCACAGAAAAGCCCTCTCATCTTGTGGTCATTGGTGGGGGGCCCATCGGTATGGAGATGGCACAAGCCCATCGCCGCCTTGGCAGTAAAGTTACGGTCATAGAAGGGGCGCGCATCATGGGGCGCGATGATGCCAAACTTGTCGATATCTTACGCAACCGACTGAATGATGAGGGCATCACCTTAATTGAGGGTAAAGGCGTAAAAGCTGTCTCACGAAAAGGCAAGACAACCACCATCACCCTATCAGATGACAGCACAATGACTGCCTCTCATATTCTTGTTGCTGTTGGCAGGCGTCCTAATATTGGCACGCTAAACCTTGAAGGGGTCGGCGTTACCACGACACCGCAAGGGGTGAAAACAGATAATCGTCTGCGCTCATCCAAAAAGCATATTTTCGCAATTGGTGATGCGGCAGGCAGGCAACAATTCACCCATATTGCTGGCTATCATTCTGGCATTGTTATTCGTAATATGCTGTTCAAATTGCCTGCAAAGATCAGTGATAAGGCTGTGCCATGGGTAACCTATACAGACCCTGAGCTTGCCCATGTTGGCATGGGAGAGGCAGAGGCTATTGCCGCCTTTGGGGAGCGGGATATCCGCCTATTAGAAGCCCCGCTATCAGAGAATGACCGCGCAAGAGCAGAACGCCGCACCGAGGGTATGGTGCGTGTTATCACAACAAAAAAAGGTCATATTTTGGGCGCCTCAATTCTTGCCCCTGCGGCTGGTGAGATGATTGCCGCATGGTCGCTGGCAATTAATAGCGGGTTAAAAATAAGCGCCATGGCAAGCTTTATCGCCCCCTACCCCACCTATGGCGAGGCATCCAAAAGAGCGGCAGGAAGCTTTTATACCGATAAATTATTCTCAAGCAGAACAAGAGCCATTGTCCGCCGCCTTATCAAATGGTGATAAGAGCTATGGCCCATCATCATGACTTTTTCAAATGTAACCTTGAAAAAGCGATGATGGTCTGATAGTGAAAGTCACACAACAAATAATGCTGCCGTAGCTCAGGGGTAGAGCACTCCCTTGGTAAGGGAGAGGTCGGGAGTTCAAATCTCCCCGGCAGCACCATTTTCCCCGACATGGCCTATCGTAAGATGATGAGCAATTAGGCTTTTCATACACATAAATTTGTAAAATACCGCACCAAAGCAGGCATGACATATATCCAAGCTGAAGTGCTACCCCCTTATAAGAGATAGTTGAAACTTACGCGCTTTGGGCCTATCGTCTGGGGGAGAGTTCCTTCTGGGCTTTTGCTTGTTAACAGGGCGTTTTTTATGACTGGTTTCATTTCGATTATTTTTGGCTTCTCTTGGGTTGCGCTTGCCTATGTTGGGTGGTGGGTTGCCACATCTGGCCAAGGGATGATTGGGATTGGCTTTATGATTGCCGTGATGATTGTTGAGGGCATTATCTATAATGCTGTGACAAAGCCGAAAACAGATAAACCAAAAGATGCCAAGAAAAAGCGGCGTAGACGGTGAGCCTACAGCTTAGCTCTTTGCGCCAGCGCCTTGGCCTATCATTTCTAAAGTCGGAATGGCGCTTTATGCTATTTGGCGGCTTAATGGCAGCATGGTCCTCATTGGGACAGACATTTTTCATCTCATTATTCAGCGCTGAAATCAGAGGCGCCCTTTCCCTCAGCCATGGTGATTTTGGCACCTATTACGCGATAGCAACAGCCGCAAGCGCCTTGACCCTTGTGCTGTTGGGCAAATTTGCCGATACGGTTCCGGTGCGGAAATTAAGCCTTATCACCTTGGCGGCCATTTGCTTATCATCTTTGCATTTTTCAACCATTCAGAATGTGATTGCCCTTGTCATTGGCATCTATCTGCTCCGTCTGTGGGGGCAGGGTATGATGTCTCATGTCTGGTCAACCGCTATGGCGCGCCGCTATGTCAAAGCACGCGGCCGCACGCTTGCTCTTGCCAGCTTTGGCATGACCTTGGCAGAATCCATAGGCCCGGCGGTTGTGGTAGCTTTGCTTGGCATCATGTCGTGGCGGATGGTGTGGGTTGTCATGCCTGTCATTGCCTTCCTCAGCCTTGCCCCCTTCCTTGGCGCCTTAACACAGCGCACACCGCTTCAAGATGGTGAGGGCGTGGAAGGGCAGTCACAGACAAATGCGCCTGATAAACCCACCGCCTTTAAACGAGGCGATATGATACGTGACCGTGCCTTTTGGCTTGCGATTATCTGGCTTGTCTTTGTGCCATCTTTTACGGTGACAGGCCTGTTATTCCATCAGATTTACCTTGCTGAATTAAAAGGCGTCTCTTTGATGCTATGGGCGGCCAATTATTCCTTTTATGCGATTGCCGCCATGATAGGCTCAATTGCCTCTGGCATATTGGTTGATCGTTTTACCGCTCACCGCATTGTGGCACTTACCCAACTGCCTGTGGTGATTTTTTCACTCCTCTTATGGCTAAGTGATGGGCCCGTAATCCTTGCCCTGTTCTTCATGATGTTTGGGCTTTGCTCAGGGATGCCGCAAACAGCGCTTTCCTCCCTCTTGGCAGAGCGCTATGGCACCGCGCATTTGGGCGAGATTAAAGCTGTGACATTGCCGATTAACGTACTAGCAAGTGCTGGCGCTCCTATCATTATGGGTGTCATGATTGATGCTGGCGCAGGGCTAGGGGCTTTAATGACGTTACTTGCAGGCTTTGGCCTCATATCAACCCTTGGGGCGTTTGGTGCCTTTAATCTTGGCTTGGCGCCTTTGCCAGCGAGCGTTTCACGCGCTTAATCACGACATAAACCAAGATCGCCACCACTGGCACCGCAATCGCCTTTACCACCTTCACAGACACACCCATTGGCAAGCCTTCTGCTATATATCCTACAAGCCCGACACCATAATAGGTCAAAGCAGCAAGCGATAAGCCTTCAACAGTTTGCTGAAGGCGCAATTGGGCAGAGGTGCGTTTATTCATCGAGGTCAGCAAGTCACGATTTTGTATCTGAAGCGATAATTCGGTTTGCGAGCGTTGCAATTGACCTGCTCTTGAAATCCGCTTTGAGAGATGTTCTATGCGCCGCGCAAAAGCTTGCATTGATTGCATAGCAGGTTGCATTCTTTTTGCCAGAAACCCGCCTATCGACTGATAGCCATTTAGCCGTGAGGTTTTTAATGAGGCGATACGCGCATCAACAATATCCTGATAGGCTAGACTTGCCGAAAAACGATAAGAGGTCTCTGAATAAATTTGCTCCACATCTGCGGCAAGGCCTGTTAATTGCGATAATAGCGCATCAGCCTCTTCGACATTTTGTGCCGCTTTATCATCATGCTGCACGCGCGAGAGCGTCCGCGTTGCCCCTTTAAGGTCATCTTCGATTTTATCCAAAGCCGGGCTGTGATATTTCACCTTAGGCAGGGATAATAATGCCATAAGCCGATAGGTTTCCATCTCAATAACACGTTGAATCACGCGCCCCATACGGTGACCGGCAATCGCATCATTCATCAAGGCAACGCGGCTATAGCCCGCCTGATCAATATCAAAAGACGCATAGAGTTGCGCACCGCCAGATGAGATATAATCGCCTGCAACAGAACGCCCTTGAAGCGCGCCTTCCATCTCATTGGCTGTGGGGTGCTTTTTTGGCATTTGACAGATTTCAAGCCACATCGCATGAAATAATAAATGCCCAAGGGCTTTTATTTTAGCAAAGGGTAAGTGCGGAAAAGCGGTCTCATCAAATGCTTTTTTATTTAAGCCTGTTTGAGGCTTATCATCCCCATCAATGATGCTCAACGACATGAACTCAGTATGACGCTCCACACGCACAGCAAACCCATCAGCTTCTTGGCGAATGAATTTTTCATCCTGTGCCATCTCACGCAATTTTAACGAGACAAGCAGCTTATTAATATCACGCAATAATCTCTTATCATCACCTTGGGTGAAATACACATAGCGGATAAAACGCCCTGTCCCTTCAAAGTGATTAAACTTACGGGCGTGCAACTCATCATTTAACTGACGACGCAGCGGATGCTCTTGTGGATAGTCTTCTAGCCTTGTTTTTGCCATCTTCCCTGTCTAACTTTACATAAACTTACAAAATGACCCCCCACTGACACAGTGACAGAGTTATCGTGCAATGAAAAGTCTTGAACGCCTTGTTTTACCTATAAGCTTATGCGCTATGCTCTTTTTTGCGCTGTTATCCCTGCCACATAAAGGAGCAATCGCGCAAGAATCTGCACAATGGGACGGTGTTTGGTTCAGCTGCGAATTTGCCCAAAGACAGCGTGCCCCTGATGAGGGGTGCCAGATGTTTGATGATGAGGGGTTCTCCTATCAAGACGGCGTCCTGCATTATCTTCGCATGATTGGGTCTAAGGAAACTGCCTGCCGTGGTAATAAAACAGGACAATGTTTTGCCCGCAATAAACAAGCCATCACAGTAACAAAGAAGCCAATTGGGGAATTGCGCATTGAGGATGACCGCTTAATCCTGCGCTATTGGGGATGTGAGCAAAGCTATCGCCTCTATGAGGGTGATGATTATATGACTGTTAAACCCCTTGGCAAAAACTGCTTTTGGTCACAAGAACGCCATTTTTATATTGCGCGTTATGATGGTAGAGTTACAACAAGCGGTAAATAAGCGAACAAAGTGGTAAAAGCATCATGGCCCAATATCATCTCTCACATCGTGCCATCTTGCGCCTAGAGGGCGAGGGGCCTATCGCATTTGTGCAAGATATCCTGACAGCCGATATTGCAAGCCTTGCGCCAGGGCAAATGCGCCAATCATGCCTACTATCACCGCAAGGACGTATCTTGGTTGAGATGACGATTTATATCCCTCCTCAATCAGGCCCGCATGAGAGCCTTTATATCGCCTGTGATGCAAGCCAGAGTGATGAGCTTATGAAAAAGCTGAAACTCTATCGATTGCGCCGGAAGATTACCATCACCTCTTGTGAAGATATCGCCCTTATCGCAAGTGATGCCCCATTGACGACTGAACAGAGCGCCATCATCGCGTCTGCCCCAGATACGCGCGCACCATCTGCGGGATATCACACATTGCTAAAACATGATGCGCTAGCTAGCCTGACGATTGACGATATATCTGCCTATCATAGCGCACGTATGGCAAACGCTATCCCAGAAGGTCCAGATGAACTTATCCCCAATCGCGCCTTAATGCTTGAGGCAGGGCTTGATCTCTTTGAGGCAGTTGATTTCAAAAAAGGATGCTATATCGGCCAAGAGGTGACAGCGCGCACCCGCTATCGCGGCCTTGTCAAAAGACGGCTTGTGCCGGTGATTGGCACAAATATCTCATCAGGCGCCGCTATCATGGCCGCAGAAAAAGAGGTCGGCACCATTTTAACAAGCGCACCATGGCACGATGAGATGATAGGTCTTGCCAGCATTCGTCTCGCCGCTATTCATGACGCCTTAGAAGGCAAAACACTTGAAGCAGATGGCACAGCTCTACAGCTTGCCATACCGCAACATCTAACCCCCTTGCCCAAAGCAGAGGCAAAATAGGCTTGCCCCTATTGGGCCGTCCAGCCGCCATCCATCACAAATTGTGAGCCTGTTATCGCATGGGCAGATGGGGCAGCAAGGAATAGCACCATATCTGCAATATCCTCTGGTTGAACAAATGTCTCAGATGGCTGTTTCTCAGACACAAGCAAACGTGCCTCTTCCTCAGCGCTTCGTCCTGCCGCCTTTGCACGCGCGATTATCTGTGCCTCAACAAGCGGCGTGCGCACCCATCCAGGACAAATCGCATTGCAGGTGATAGTCTGCTTGGCTGTCTCAAGGGCTGTGGTTTTTGTCAGGCCAATAATACCATGCTTTGCCGCCACATAGGCTGCTTTTTGGGCAGACGCAACAAGACCATGGACAGAGGCAATATTGATAATCCGCCCAAATCCTGCCTCACGCATAAGAGGCAGTGCGATTGCTGTTGTATGAAAAGCGGCACTTAAATTAACCGCAATCACCTTATCCCACGCTGCCACATCAAAGTCATCAATGGGTGCAACATGTTGAATGCCAGCATTATTGACCAGAATATCAATGCCGCCATAGGCCTGTGCTGCGGCGTTAACCATAGCGCGCGTAGCATCACCATCTGCAAGGTCAATGGAGAAATAGGCACAATAAGGCGCCCCTGCTTGCTTCAATGAGGACAGCACATCAGATATGTCTGTTTCAGCTTCAAGGCCTGTAATGCTCACCGCCATACCAGCTGATGCGGCGCGCAAAGCAATCGCCTTCCCAATGCCAGAAGTCCCGCCTGTAATAAGAATATGCTGTGTCATAGTAAGCTCTTTGATATTTTATGATTTAAACAAGGATGCCGCAGCGTCTGTTACAGATTTTTTCTCAGCGATTGCAGTTTCAACACGGCTGATTTCTTCTTTAAGATTGACGATATAATCGCTTAGATCTTCGAGATTCCAGCTTTGCAAATCATGTGGTAACTGACGTGGGCGCAAGGTGCCAAATGCCTCATCATCCATTTGCTATTCTCCTCTTTATCTTCTTATGCCAGTAAATCGTGTTTTTACGCTTATGTCATCTGATGCTTTGCAAATTGCCATAATTCTGCTACATAACTCTCATACCTTCACCGCAAGAGACTATTAACGGGTCGGTCGAAACGATATTCAACGCCAATTTGGTCAGACTATCAGTTTCGCGAAAGCTATGCCCTATGGAATTTTGCTAGAAAAAGAGATGATTATGACACAATTATTGATGCCAAAAGCGACGGCCGTATGGTTGATTGACAACACAGCCCTAACATTTGAGCAGATTGGTGATTTTTGCCAATTGCACGCGCTAGAAGTACAAGCCATTGCTGATGGCGAAGTAGGCGCTGGTATCCAAGGGTATAACCCTGTGCAAAATGCACAGCTTACTGCCGAAGAAATCAGCCGTTGTGAAGCAGATGACACAGCGCGTCTTGTCATGGCAGAATCAAATATCCCACAGCCAACTTTGCGCACCAAAGGCCCACGCTATGTGCCTGTTGCACGCCGTGGTGATAAACCAGATGGGATTGCATGGCTTGTGAAGCATCACCCAGAGCTGACAGATGCGCAGATTGGTAAATTGATTGGCACAACCAAAGAGACCATCAAGAAAATCAGAGAGCGCACACATTGGAATATCCAAAATATCCAAGCAAAGCACCCTGCTATGCTTGGCCTTTGTTCTCAGCCTGATTTGAATGCCGCGATTGAAAAGGCAGGCGGTCAGCCTACAAATGCAGAAACACAAGTACAGAACCTATCTGAACTGCCATAAATTAGGCATCTATGCTGATAAAGAAAAAGGCCTCGCTACTGTGATAGAGAGGCCTTTTTATATGCTATTGCGATAAAGGATAACCGATATGCGATAGCGCATCTGCAATCTCATCCAAGATAACAGGGTCATCAATTGTCGCTGGCATAGCAAATTCTTGCCCATTGGCAATTTTTTGAATCGTACCACGCAAGATTTTACCAGAGCGTGTCTTTGGCAATCGTGCGACGATGACCGCTAGCTTAAATGCCGCAACAGGCCCGATTTTCTCTCGCACATCTGCCACAAGCTCTTTGATAATCTCATCACCAGCGCGCGATACACCTGATTTTAAGACAACAAATCCCATCGGAACTTGGCCTTTGAGTGCATCATCAACGCCTAAGACCGCACATTCCGCAACATCCTTATGCGCGGCAAGTACCTCTTCCATACCGCCTGTTGAGAGGCGGTGACCTGCCACATTGATGATATCATCTGTGCGCGACATCACATAAACATAGCCATCTTCATCTAAGTACCCAGCATCACCTGTTTTGTAATAGCCTGGAAAATCAGCCATATAGGCCTCAATAAAGCGCGCATCATTTTGCCATAGGCCAGACAAGCTACCAGGTGGCAGAGGTAATTTGACAACGATTGAACCAATCTCACCATTTGCCACTTGCTTGCCGCCCTCATCAAGCACCTGTACATCACAAGTTGGGATTGGCAATGTTGGTGAGCCTGATTTAACAGGCAATGGCTCAATACCCATGCAATTTGCGGCAATCGACCAGCCTGTTTCTGTCTGCCACCAATGGTCAATAGTCGGCACGCCAAGCTTTTCTTCGCACCATGCCAGCGTATCTGGATCACAACGCTCCCCTGCAAGGAACTGATATTTAAAATGGCTTAGATCATAATCAGCAATAAGCGCGCCATCAGGGTCTTCTTTTTTCACCGCGCGTATCGCTGTTGGTGCTGTGAACATGGCACGCACCTTATGCTCTGCAATAACACGCCAAAAGGCACCCGCATCAGGCGTACCAACAGGCTTGCCTTCATAGATGACAGTTGTGCACCCCTCAAATAATGGCGCATAGGTGATATAGCTGTGACCAACAACCCACCCCACATCAGAGGCCGCCCAATAGACATCACCTGCTGTGCAATCATAGATATTCTTCATAGACCATTTCAAAGCCACAATATGCGCGCCTGTTGGACGCACCACACCCTTTGGCATACCAGTTGTACCAGAGGTATATAAAATATAAGCAGGGTCACCAGAGCGAACAGGGACACAATCTGCCGGTTCTGCCTTACCTATTTCATCTGCCCAGTCAAAATCACGCCCTGCAATCATCTCAGCAATGGCTTGTGGACGTTGCTCTAGGATAACGGCATCAGGCTTATGGGCAGCCATTTCAATCGCCTCATCCAAGAGCGGCTTATAGGACACAATACGAGATGGCTCTATGCCGCAAGAGGCTGTGAGGATCAGTTTTGGCTTGGCATCATCAATACGCTTTGCCAATTCAGCCGATGCAAATCCCCCAAATACAACAGAATGAATGGCACCAATGCGCGCACAAGCCAACATACCTATGACAGCAGATGGCACCATTGGCATATAAAGTATGACACGGTCACCATAGCCAACACCATGTGCTGCAATCATACCAGCACAACGTGCTACTTCATCTTGCAATTCGCGATAGGTAATGGTGCGCTTGCTATCGGTAATCGGGCTATCATAGATAATCGCATTCTGATCGCCTCTGCCCTCAACCACATGACGGTCAACGGCATTATAACAGCCATTAATTGTGCCATCTGGAAACCAGTGATAAAAAGGGGGGTTTGTGTCATCCAAAATAGTTTTTGGCTCATCCATCCAGATCACATCTTTAGCTGCCTCTTGCCAAAACCCTTGCGGGTCTTTGTGTGCTTGTGCGGCCACTTCATTAAATCGCTGAGCCATTATTGCACCCTTCACCATTTATCTTACTGTTAAATACCACGATATCTTGCCCCTGCCTCTGGCACTCTGTCTAGTCAAAAACTAGTCGAAAATGACAGATTTTCTTATGCTAGTCGGCGCGCAGTTTTTCAGTTATGATAGAGCCTCATTCTTTGTTGTTTCACCGAAACCTGCTCATTTACTAAAATGCGAGTATCAGACATGTCAGATATTACAGATCAAGAGTTGGCACAAAACCGCCTTGATAGTCTTTTATCTGAACATAGAGATCTTGATGATGTGATTGGCCGGCTAGGCGAGGACGGTCCCATGGACCAGCTTCAGATGCAACGGTTGAAAAAACGCAAACTTTTGCTTAAAGATGAAATCATAAAATTAAAGGCGTTATTACTGCCAGATATCATCGCATAGCCTTCAAATTTATGCATTCCGAGTTTTATTTTACAGAGTCCTATCATGACATCATCCACCCTTAACCCCACAGCACAAGACGGTGCAAAAATTGCCATTTGTATGGGAAGTCAATCAGATTGGGAGACGATGCGTCATGCGAAAGAGATTCTAGAAACATTAAATGTGCCATGTGATTGCCGTATTATCTCTGCCCATCGCACCCCTGATAGATTGACCGATTTTGCCAAAGGGGCAGCGCGCAATGGCTTTCATGTTATTATCGCAGGTGCTGGCGGTGCCGCGCATTTACCTGGCATGATTGCCTCTCATACAACATTGCCTGTGCTAGGTGTGCCTGTTGAATCCAAATCCCTCAAAGGGATGGATTCCCTATTATCCATTGTCCAAATGCCAGCTGGCATTCCTGTTGGCACATTGGCTATTGGGGTCGCTGGTGCAAAAAACGCGGCATTGCTTGCCGCCCAGATACTCAGCCTGTCCGATGACAGCATAGGCAAAGCCTTGGCAGAATGGCGCCAAGCGCAAACAGATAATGTTGCTGATGCGCCATCTGATATAACAGCATAAGCAACAAAAAGGCAGATAAGCGATTATGACACGCACAATCGGGATTCTTGGCTCAGGACAATTAGGCCGCATGATTGCATTATCAGCGGCATCTCTTGGGATGCGGGCTCACATATTTGCCCCTGATGCTGCGACTTCTCCTGCAGGTGATGTGGCCTATAAGACAACCACCGCCGCCTATGATGATGAGGTAGCACTCGAAGCTTTTGCCAAATCGATTGATGGGGTTACATCTGAGTTTGAGAATGTGCCCTCTGCAAGCCTTGCAATTTTAGCGCGTCACCTGCCTATTGTAAGCCCTTCAATTAAGGCACTTGATACCGCCCAAGATAGGCTGTCTGAGAAAAATATGGCACGCAGCCTTGGCATTGCCACACCTGATTTTTGGCAAATTGATAGCCAAAGCGATCTTGAAAGCGCGCTAGGTCATCTTAATGGTAAAGGCGTCTTAAAGACACGCCGCGATGGCTATGATGGTAAAGGCCAGATGCGTGTTGAAAGCGGCGATGATGCCAGAGCCATCTATGCTGAAATGGGTGGCAAGCCTCTTATCCTAGAGAGCTTTGTTGATTTCACCTGTGAAGCAAGCTTTCTTGTTGCACGCGATGGTGCGGGAAAAATTTGTCACTTCCCTGCCGCATTAAACCATCATGAGGCAGGTATTCTTGCCCATAGCACAGCACCTGCCGACCTTGAGGACGCGCTGATCACCAAAGGCCAAGAGGCCGTTGCCGCTATTGCATCACATCTTGATCTCTATGGTATTTTGGCAATGGAAAGCTTTATTGGCACAAATGGTGAAATTATCTTTAACGAGATTGCCCCGCGTCCTCATAATTCCTTCCATTGGTCAATTGAAGGCCTTGATTGCTCTCAGTTTGAACAGCTTGCCCGCATTGTAGGCGGCCTGCCGATGCGCACGCCATCTCTCAGAGGCGGGGCAAATAGCATCTGGCGTATGGAAAATTTGCTTGGCCAGCATGGTCCGCAAATTCCAACACTTCAAGCGCAAGATGATGTCAGCACGCATCTTTATGGCAAATCAGAATTTCGCGATGGCCGTAAAATTGGTCATATCACCTATCAGCTTTTCGATAGTGATGATAAATCATATAAAGTTGTCTGATAGAGATCATTCAGCCAATTGGCCATCAACAAATAGGCAAACGGACGCCAGTAATTGACCGGCGCATTGCTTGGGTCATCATGCGGGAAATAATTTGCAGGCACCGCTGTTGAAAGGCCTTCTTTGGCATCTCTTTCATATTCCGCACCAAGGGTTTCAGCGTCATATTCCAAATGGTTCAAGACAAATAAATCTTGGGTTGCCTCGCATTGCACCATCCCAATACCGATCTCATCAGACTGTGCCAAAACGCGCAATCCTGCCGCTGTGATATCCTCAGCCTTATTCATGGTATAGCGCGATACAGGCATAGGAAATTCTTGGGTAAAGCCATGCAAAAGGCGACCGCTTGTTGGTGATAAATTATGACTGTAAACGCCAAATAATTTCCTATCCATCGTGAATTTTGGCACATTATAGGCCAATTTCATCAAAGCTTGCGCGCCCCAACAAATCCCAAGGCGCCTGAAACAATGCGTCTTTGACCATTCATAAATCTCTGCTAATTCATCCCAGTAGCTGACATCTTCAAAATCCATTGTCTCAACAGGCGCACCTGTGACGATAAGCGCATCAAAATACTCATCACGCACATCATCTAATTGACGATAAAAGCGACGCAAATAAGCAGGCTCAGTATTTGTTGGCTGATAGCTTGCGGTCGTCATCAAAATCAATTCAACCTGCAAAGGGGATGAACCAAAAAGTCGCGCAAACTGAATCTCTGTATCTTTTTTCTTTGGCATCAGATTCAGCATCAACAGGCGCAACGGGCGAATATCTTGCTGTGCGGCAAGCATATCAGGGATGATATCAACCCCTTCTTGATGAAGCTGAGAGAGTGCCGGGAGATTGTCAGGAACTTTGATAGGCATAAGGAAAAACGCAACCGCGATATCGTTAACAGGGTAAGGCTTCTATCCTCTTATCATAGAAAGCGCATAACAATAAAGAGGACGACTTAAAAAGTCACTTATTAAAAAGTCACTTCCTTAGAACGTCACTTGCGCCCTTGAAACAAAGCAGAGGCAAGCCCGCCAGCTAGTGAGGCCATTTTACCAACCGCTGCTTTTGCGGGGGCTGTAACCTTTGGGATTTGCGCCACATCACGAAGACGCCTATCAAGGAACATCTTTGTCTTTTCCATATCCGCGCTGTCATCTGATAAAAAGGCAAGCAAGGTTGCACTATAGACAGCGGCAAGCGTCGCACGTTTTGTGTAAAAAGACACATCAGTTGCATCATCACCTGAGGCGCGCCAAATCGTGTCTACGGTGCCATAAAGAAGCTTGCTTGCCAGTGGCGCATTTTGCGGTTGCGCAAGATAAGATAGGCTCTTTGAGACAGCCTCCTTATGCGGCACAGCACCGGCAAGACGACATAAAATCAACGCCCGAATTTTCAAATGCACTTTCTCTGGCTTTGCCTCAAGTGCCTCAAAAGCCTCAACCATATCT
>WTHV01000003.1 GCA_011525265.1 Alphaproteobacteria bacterium
CTCATATTTTGGTTGATGAATATCAAGATACCAATGTCGGACAATATTTGTGGTTGCGCTTATTAGCGGCAAAGAACAAAAACTTATGCTGTGTGGGGGATGATGATCAGTCAATCTATGGCTGGCGCGGGGCCGAGGTTGGCAATATTCTGAAATTTGAAAAAGATTATGAGGGGGCCGTGACTGTCCGCTTGGAAGAGAATTATCGTTCCACTGGTCATATTCTGTCCTGCGCCTCTGCCTTGATTTCCCATAATGAAACACGCCTTGGCAAAGAGCTTTATACAAGCCATGGCGATGGTGACGAAATTCAAGTCTCAGGCTATTGGGATGGCAATGAAGAAGCACGAAGCCTGTCATCACAAATTGAGTTTTTAATCAAAGATGATCATGATTTGAACGAGATTGCTGTGCTTGTCAGAGCTGGATTTCAGACAAGAGAATTTGAAGAACGCTTTATGGCCATAGGCCTGCCTTACCGCGTCGTTGGCACAAGGTTTTATGAACGTGCCGAGATTCGAGATGCCCTTGCCTATCTGCGCTTGATTGCCCAACCATCAGATGATCTTGCGTTTGAGCGTATTATCAACACACCAAAGCGCGGCCTTGGGCCAACATCGCTCAAGATGATATTTGCCCATGCGCGCGCTATTGATAAACCCTATTTGGCGGCGGCGAAGGATTTGGTGAACTCAGATGAGTTAAAGCCACAAGCACGTCGTCAATTAGGCGCGTTTATTGCGTCGCTTGAGACATGGCAACAAGATGCCAAGTCGCAATTACCAGGCGATCTTGCGCGGTTTGTGCTTGATGATTCTGGTTATACGGCCATGTGGCAGGCTGATAAAAATCCTGATTCGCCCGGTCGTCTTGAAAACCTCAAAGAATTGGTCAATGCCATTGATGATTTCGATACGCTCGAAGGGTTTTTAGAGCATATCGCCCTTGTCACAGATAGTGAGAATAACAACCAAGATGGTGAGGTCTCTTTGATGACGTTGCATGCGGCCAAAGGGCTTGAATTTGATACTGTCTTTTTGCCAGGTTGGGAGGAAGGCTTATTTCCCTCTCAGCGCTCATTGGATGAAAATGGCGGGGCAGGTCTCGAAGAAGAACGCCGCCTTGGCTATGTTGGCATTACAAGAGCACGCAAAAACCTATTTATCTCTTTTGCTGCTAACAGACGCATACATGGTTTGTGGCAAGCGTGCATTCCCTCACGCTTTGTTGGTGAATTGCCAAAAGACCATATCAAAGAAGATTTGGCACAAGGCCTATCAATTGGCAGATCAGAGCCTATGATGATAGGCAGTGCAGATACGCGCGTTGGCAGGGCAGGCTATGGACCCGGCTGGCAAAGAGCGGCTGATCGTAAAGGTCACACCGCAAGCCCGCCGCCGCGCAAAGATGCAGAGGCCTATGTGCCTTCATCATCTGATAGGGCATCATCTGCCTCTGGCTTTGCCAAGGGCGAACGTGTCTTCCACCAGAAATTCGGCATGGGCAATGTGCGTGCTGTCGAGGGGGATAAGCTTGAAATTGCTTTTGATAGGGCAGGGCGCAAGAAGGTTGTTGCCAGCTTTGTTGAAAAATTGACCACAAATTAAGATAGGAACATAAGCGCTATGATCACACCAGAAAGCTGGTCAATTCGGTTTGAGATCGAAGGTGCCACCATCGCTTATGAGACGGTATTAACAGAACTGTGCGGTGTGCTAGCATTATCTGTCTCGCGCCCTTATCTTGATGCGCCCTTTTGGGTGGTTGAGGGCTTTTGTGATTTCGCACCCGATGAGGCAGGTGTGAAAGCAGCTCTTTGTGCCGCATCACCTGATGGCACAGCGCCAGAGTTTGCCATTATCGCCCATGGTGAGCGTGATTGGTTAGCAGAAAATAGAGCCTCTTTTCCGGCTCTTCATATTGGCCGTTTTTGGATTCATGGCGCGCATATAACAGATGCGCCGCCCGTAGGGGCAAAGCCGCTTCATGTTGAGGCAGCGGAGGCTTTTGGGTCTGGTACGCACCCCACAACAGAAGGCTGTTTGCGCCTGATTGACCACCATCTTAAACGCAAAAGCCCTTTGCGTGTTCTAGACCTTGGGGCGGGTAGTGCTATTTTGGCGATGGCGGTTCATAAGCTTGTACCAAATGCGCTGATTATTGCCTCTGATATTGACCAGATTGCCACTGACACAGCCGCCGCTAATCGGCGCTTGAATGGCATTGCGCCATCTGTGATGCGTTGCGTGACATCCAAGGGCTTTGCGCATCGCACATTGTCGCAAAAAGCACCTTATGATTTGCTCATTGCCAATATCCTTGCAGGCCCTTTAAAAGAGCTTGCGCCCGAAATTGCCCAAAACCTCGCTGATGATGGTACGCTTATTCTATCTGGCATTCTAACAACACAAGAACGCCAAATCAGTGCCGCCTATCGTGCCAAGGGGCTTATCATTCGTCGCCGTGTTCGTATCGGTGAATGGTCAGCCCTTGCTTTATCAAAACCATCAAAAAAGGTGATATAAATGATAGGCTCACCTACCACAAGATTAGCTGAATTGCGCACGCATTTAAGCGCCTCAGGGCTTGATGGGTTCGTTATCTGGCGTGATGATATGTTTATGGGTGAGGAAGTGCGCGCTTGTGATGAACGCCTTGCCATGATTAGTGGTTTTACAGGCTCGGCTGGCTATGCGCTTATTTTGCAAAAACAGGCGGTGGTATTTTCTGATGGGCGCTATCATCTGCAACTTGAAACACAGCTTGATGATAGCCTCTGGCAGTGGGCAGATAGCACCCCTGATGCAATTGGCACTTTCCTCTCAGCACAAGATGATCTGCCAGATAGTTTGAAGTTGGGATTTGATGCGACAACAACCTCTGTGGCAAAATCAGAAAAACTACCGCACGCATTTGGCACAGATGGCAAGAGCAAAATTACGTGGCAGGCGGTCGCAGAAAACCCCCTTGATGCGTTGTGGCATGACAGGCCATCACAACGCCAACAACCTGCTTTTGCACTTGATGATGCCGTTACAGGGCAAGCCGCTTCAGAGAAATTAGCTGCACTTCAACATCACTTGAGACAGGCATCTTACGATGGGATTATCATTAGCGCGACAGATTGTGTGAATTGGCTATTGAATATCAGAGGTCATGATTTAACCAACACGCCATTCCACCTATCATTTGCCTTTGTCCCACAAGATGGCCTGCCTGTTATCATTGAGGGAACAGTTGAGGGATATGAGTGCGTCTCATGGCAGGGCTTTTGTGAAACACTTCGCGCTGGGCGCTATAGCTATGATAAAGCCACATTGCCTGTCGCTTTGCATCACGCACTTATGCGTGATGGCATAGGACTTGAATCGGAACCCTGTCCGCTTTATCTGCCAAAGGCAAAGAAAAATAACATAGAGCTTGCAGGATTTCGTGAGGCACATATCACAGATGCGCACGCCCTATGCCGTTTTTGGCAGTGGCTTGAAGGATGCGATGATATAACTGCCTATCGTGAAACAGAGCTTGTGACGCAGCTGCAAAATATGAGGCGCGCGGATGATAGTTATCTTTGTGATAGTTTTGATACCATCATGGGCACAGGGTCAAATGGCGCCATTATCCATTACCGCGCCATAGAAGGTGCTGATAGCACTATTCAAAATGACAGTCTGTTATTGATTGATTCTGGCGCCCATTACCAATGCGGCACCACAGATATCACACGCACATTTATCATTGGCACCCCTGATGATGAGATGATTTCAGCCTATAGCGCCGTGCTTGCAGGTCATTGCGCGCTTGCGATGGCACAATTCCCAAAAGGCACAAATGGTGCGGCCATTGATGCGATTTGCCGTGCGCCTTTATGGGCAACAGGGCGTGATTATGCTCATGGAACAGGGCATGGTGTTGGCCATATTCTGTCGGTGCATGAAGGGCCAGCCCATATCGCTAAACGTCAAGGCCCCCCATTGGAACAAGGTATGGTGCTTTCGAACGAGCCTGGTTTTTATCTGGCTGGAAAATGGGGGATAAGGCTTGAAAACCTTGTCGCAGTTGAGGTGCGAGACGAGAGCTATCTTGGGTTTGAGACACTCACCTTTGTACCATTTGAAAGACGCCTGATTGATAAAGAGCAATTAGGAGAGGCGGCCACGCGCTGGCTTAATGCCTATCATAGTATGATTTATGATAAGCTTGCCCCCGATGCTGATGAGGCCATGAGATCGTGGCTAAAAGAGAAATGCGCACCGCTCTAGGCTGTGATTAAAGCCTGCCATTCATCTTCTGTAAGGATAGTAACACCAAGGGCTTCTGCCTTTTTCGCTTTTGAGCCTGCATCTGCTCCTGCAATAACATAGTCCGTTTTGGCAGAAACAGAGCCAGAGACTTTTGCCCCAAGTCTCTCAGCAACCGCTTTGGCTTCGCTGCGCGATTGTGTGGCAAGTGTGCCGGTAAAGACAATGATCTTCCCCGTGACAGGACTATCAGCTGATGGTTTTTCAGGCGTAATTGGCCTAATCTCAGCAAGCAAATCACTCACAGCCTTGGCATTGGCCACATCTTTGAAAAACGCGATAATATCATCTGCCATTGCCGCACCAATCTGATCGATTGTGATAAGGCTTTCATAGGCAGGGCTATCAGGGTCAATGGCATCATGTGCCGCCGCCATCAATGCGGGTAGGCTTTCATAATGTTGGGCAAGTAATTTGGCGGTTGCTTGTCCGACTTGCCTTATGCCAAGGCCAAAAATGACGCGCTCAAGGGCAATGTCTCTGCGTTCTTCAATGGCGGTGATCAAATTGCGTGCTGACTTCTCGCCCATGCGATCAAGCCCAGCAATGTCATCAAAGCGTTTTGTAAGGGCAAACACATCTGCTGGCGCATTCAGCCAGCCAAGGGCAAAAAACTGTTCAATCTGCTTTGCACCAAGACCTTCAATATCAAAGGCATTGCGTGAAACAAAATGCTTCATCTGTTCAACAAATTGTGCAGGGCAAGACAGGCTAGCACTACACCGCCTAACAGCTTCACCATCTGGGCGTATGGCGGGGCTGTGGCAGATGGGGCATAGGTGCGGGAAATCAAAGGCGCTTGCCGTATCAGGACGTTGTGCTGTTATCACCTCAACAATTTGTGGGATAACATCTCCTGCGCGTTGCAAGATAACCGTATCACCAATACGAATATCTTTGCGCTTTATCTCATCTTCATTATGCAATGTGGCATTCGAGACAATGACACCGCCCACATTGACAGGCGCTAATCGTGCCACAGGGGTAAGAGCGCCTGTGCGGCCAACTTGAATATCAATTGCTTCAACAATTGTTGTGGCTTTTTCAGCAGGGAATTTATGGGCAATCGCCCAACGAGGTGCGCGGCTGACCTGACCAAGGCGGGTTTGATAATCATGACGGTCAACCTTATAGACAACACCATCAATATCATAAGGCAGCGTGGCTCTGGCCTCCCCAATCATCTTATAATGGGCGATAAGCTCTTTTGCGTTTGCACAGCTTTGGGTCATCTCATTAACGCTAAAACCAAAGGCGCGCAAATCATCCAAGAAGTCCGAATGTTTGTGCCATGCAATCCCTTTATATACACCTGCACTATAGGCAAAGAATTTTAAAGGGCGGCTCTTTGTGATACGCGCATCTTTTTGGCGGAGCGAGCCTGCTGCGGCATTGCGTGGATTGGCGAAGATTTTTGCGCCCTTAGCGCCTTGTGCCTCATTCAGTGCCAAGAAATCAGCCTTATCCATATAGACTTCGCCACGCACTTCTAGCAGGTCTGGCGCATCGCCTATCAGCTTTTTTGGCACATTATCAGTGACAAGGATATTGGCAGTGACATCTTCACCCACTGTGCCATCACCTCTGGTTGCGGCACTGACAAGCACCCCTTTCTCATAGCGCAAGGCAAGAGAGAGGCCATCAATTTTTGGCTCGGCAGTTAGGATAATCTCTTCTGCTTCATCAAGGCTGAGGAAACGCTTAATGCGCTCGATAAAATCATAGACATCTTGGTCATTGAAGGCATTTGCCAATGAGAGCATTGGCACCTCATGTGTGACTTTGCCAAAGGCGGCATTTGGGCTCGTCCCAACCTTTTGACTTGGCGCGCTCGCTATTTTGACAAGATGGGGAAAGGCCTCTTCAAGTGCCAGATTGAAAGCCATCAGCTTATCGAAATCTTGATCTGATATTTCTGGGGCATCTTGCCCGTGATAGCGCTCATTATGATAGGCAATCGCCTCAGCAAGCTGTGAAAGCAAATCGGCCGCTTCAATCGGTGTTACCGATGCAGGGTCTTTTGGCAGGGCAGAGACTGTAATCATAATCACTCGCCTTAACGTGTGCTAAAGGGTTGCATTGTCACCGCCAAGAAGCGTGATAGCCGCGGCTCTGGCTTCATCTGTTATCTGCTCACCGGCAAGCATACGCGCGATTTCCTCAACACGGTCTTGAGGTGATAACATATCTGTGCGGCTGATAACGCTGTCATCATGGGCTGATTTGGCAATTTTATAATGATGCGCGCCCTTTGCGGCCACTTGTGGTGAATGGGTAATGACAAGTGTTTGAGAGACAGCGCCAAGACGGGCAAGGCGCTCACCAACCGCCGCGGCAACCGCGCCGCCAACACCAGAATCAACCTCATCAAAGATCAAAGTCTTCGGGGCTTCTGTTCTGGCAAGGACCACTTTTAAGGCAAGCAAGAAACGTGCCAATTCACCGCCAGAGGCCGCCTTTTCAATTGGCGCTAAATCTTGGCCAGGATTAGCGGCCGCCTCAAAACGCACAATATCCCAGCCAAGGTTTGTCCATTTCTCGCTATCATCTGTTGCGATGGCACGGCAAAGTGTGGCAAAGCGCGCAGCCTCAAGCTTTAGCGGTGGCAGTTCTGCCATCACAGCCTCATCTAATTTTGCGGCTACCGCTTGACGACGCTCAGAGATAAGAGTGGCAACTTTGCTGTAATAATCATGCCATTCACGAAGTTTGGCCTGTAATTCTGCCAGATTGCCAGAGCTGTCATCCAACGCGGCAAGGCGCAAGGCAAGGGTTTCATGCATCTGCGGCAAGTCATCACTGGTGCAATTATGTTTGCGCGCTTGTGTTCTGATCTCATGAAGTCTGTCATCAATCTCTGTCAGGCGCGCAGGATCAGCCTCAAGAGAGGCGCTAGCCTGTCCTAGAGCCGCGCTTGCCTCTGATAATTCTGCCATCGTGCGATGTAAGGCCTCTAAAGCGGTGTCAAGCTTGCCGGCACCGCTATCTGCCACTCGTTCAACCGCTGATAGAGCGCGTGAAAGAGCTGTTTCAGCGCCTGCCTCTGCATTTAAGGCATCGTCAGCAATCGCCAAAGCCTCTGCGATTTTTTCAAGATTGGTATAAAGCGTACGCTCTTGTGAAAGCGCCTCATCCTCGCCTTGTTGCGGGGAGAGTAAATCAAGCTGTTCTACCGCATCACGTAGCCACTCTTCTTCTTCTTTGGCTTTTGCCAAATCAGATTGCGCCTGCATAAGCGCCTTATCAGCAAGGCGCCAACCATGATAGGCTTCCTTTAATTTGCCAAGCGTATCATCATGCTGACAGGCTCTATCCAGAAGGCCAAGATGATTGCGTGAATCAAGTAAGCCACGCCCTTCAAATTGGCCTTGAATTTCCACAAGAAGATCACCGCATTGGCGCAGTAAATTCACAGAAACAGGCTCATCATTAATGCTAGCAGGTGATTTGCCATCAGCGCGCAATTGGCGTTTGATAATTAACGTATCAGAAGGCTCAATGCCTGCCTCATCTAACACAGCCCATACGGGGTGATCTTGTGCCAATTCGAATGTCGCACTAACAGACGCTCTGTCACTGCCTTTGCGCAAAAGCCCAAAATCAGCGCGCGCACCAAGGGCAAGGCCAAGCGAATCAAGCAAAATAGATTTACCCGCCCCTGTCTCGCCCGTTAGCACAGTCAGGCCCGTTTTAAAATCAAGCTTGAGCTCTTCAATGAGAACAATATTTCGAACGCTCAGATAGGAGAGCATGGCACCTTATTCAAACACAGATAGAGTTTTGGAAAATAGCCCTGCAACAAAACCTTCAGGGGCAGGGCGGTTGGGGTCATCCACCAAATCAATCGCACGCTCCGTCCAAATAGAATTAGGGAAATTAAATTCAGCTACCTGCAGAACACGCATAGCTTCATCACGAAGGCCAAGTGATAGGTATGATTCAATTAAACGATAAAGCGCTTCTGGCACCTGATTGGTTGTATCAAAATCACGCACAACGACTTTAAAGCGTGAAATGGCCGCACCATAATGACCCGCATTAAGATAGAAACGTCCAACGGCCATTTCTTTACCAGCCAAATGCGTTCTTGTCAGATCAAGCTTCAGCTGGCTGTCTCTGGCATAAAGCCCATCTGGATAGCGGCGCAAAATATCTTCAAAAGCATCACGCGCATCACGCGTCATAGCCGCGTCTCGCTCTACATTCACAATTTGCTCATAATAGCTAAGCGCGCGTAAATAGTAGGCATATTCGGTTAAATCACCACCCGCAGGGTTCAGCTCGATAAAGCGATCCAATGAGGCAATGGCGCGCGGATATTGGTTATCTTCATAAAAGGCCCATGCCGCCATGATTTGGGCTTGTGTCGCCCATTTTGAATAGGGGTGCTGACGCTCTACCTCTTCAAATTTTGGGGCTGCCGCTTTTGGCGATTCATTCAAAGCTGTATCAAGCGCTTCATTATACAGCACTTCCACAGGCTTTTCTTCTTGCACAAGCAGTGAAGTTTCTTCATTCGAAGAGCAAGCAACAAGCAAGCTTGTAAGGCTAAGCAAACAAAAGGTTTTGAGTGTGCGTGACATTAGCAGTAAACGCCTTTGACTGTTGCAAGGGTGATGGGTTGATTATAGCCTATTTATGCACAGGATAAAGTCTATTGTCTTGCAAAAAGCAGATCTAAAACATAAGCACTGCACATAGACGAACGCACAAGCCATCTATGCTATGCAAATGATGAAAATAACAGGGTGTGGCCAGCCTTGTTAAGCCGTGGCGGCAAGTGCGATTGGCGCATCAATCGGAGTTGATACATTATGCGCTTGTGCATGCGCAACAATGCGATAACAGCTAGAATCAGCTAGCACAGCTTGGACAAGCAATGTGCTAAGGCGATGGCCCGGCATATGCGATGTCAAACGACCTTTTAGCGGCATGCCAAGAAGGTATAAATCACCAAGACAATCTAACGCTTTGTGCTTTACACATTCATTATCCATGCGCAACCCGCCCTCATTCAAGAGCGTGCCATCATCATAGACAAGGGCATTATCCAAAGAGCCACCTTTGGCAAGGCCAGCTAGGCGCATCTTTTCAACATCCTTTAGCATGCAGAATGTGCGCGCGCCTGCAATCTCATCTTGAAAGCGGTCATCTTTGCTGTTGAAGGCAAATTGTTGCTTGCCAATGCCAGGGTCAGAAAAATCAATATCAATATCAAGCTGAAGAGAGGGGGCAGGGCTCAAACTTGCCCAAGCGCCATTGCCAAGTTCAACTTTAACAGGGGCAATAATTTCAATATAAGTGCGTGGGCTGTCGGTTGCCATAATGCCAGCATGATTGATAGCTTCAACAATCATCGCACTAGATCCATCAAGGATAGGCACTTCTGGGCCATCAATCTCAACAATGATATTATCAATGCCAAGACCATGGAAGGCAGCCATGAGATGCTCCACCATGCGCACTTCTGTTTTCGCATGATTTTTAATTGTGGTGCAAAGCTGTGCTTCAATCGCATTAGAGGCATGGGCTAGGACAAAGCCATCATCCCCTTCAATATCAACGCGGTGAAATAGAATACCCGTATCAGCAACAGCAGGGTGCAGCGTTATCACGGCATGGCGGCCAGAATGTACACCAACGCCAGACATTGTAATCGGTGTCTGTATCGTGGTCTGCATCGCGCTCATGCTTGCTGTGCCGCTGATATTATCTGCTGTTTGTCTCAAATATTCTCTCCCTCGGCGACGATATATTATCTTCACCTGTGAAGCTTAACCTATAGAAGACTGATATGATTGCCAAATCACTTTACTGTAACCTTTTGTAGCAACGCGCCCCTTATCGCAATGACAAGGGGCGCGTTTATAAGTTTTACTTGAATTTATGCGGGATTAATTCGCCTGACGACGAAGAAATGCCGGAATATCAAGTTCATCATCAGCCTCATCAGGCTCATTATGTGACTGGTTTCCAATCGGCAATGATTCCTGCAAGGCAGAGCCTCTTGAAAGATTCAAGATAGCTGGCTCATCATCCTCTTGTGACGGTTTCACGGCGTCTTCTTGGGCGTCTTCTGCTGTTGGACGCGCGCGCCAAAGACCAGAGATTTGTTTGATGATTGACGGGCGTGATGATGGGATAGGATCAGCAGGCGCAAGTGCCTCATCACCCTCTGCTAGGATTGGCGCAGATAAAATAAACGCCTCATCTTGTGCTGTCTCATCAGATGGCATGTCTGACGATGCCTCATGTGTTGGCAAGGTCATTTGTGTTTGCGTATCAGTATCTGTGATACTTGCCACCGCATCTTCGATGTCGATTTGACGTTCTGCCTCATCTTCAACAGATGGTGATGAGCCCTCAGCCAATTCACCCAAGATACCGCTAGGTGCGCTTGTCTTATCAGCGGCCACATCAGCCGCTAAATCATCTGATGGCGCGTCATGTTGGTCAGCAGGGGCGGCAAAATGCGCCTCTGGTACATCACCCATATCAACAGGCCCGTCTGAATCAAGACGCTCTTCCATCAGTGGCATAGCACCATCAAGCATAGGCGCTGTGACAGCTTCTTGCGGTGCATCAGTCATTTTGATGTTAGATGTGGGCGCTTGTGTTTGTGTCACAGGACGTGGCAGAGGCGCTTGCCCTGCACTGGCTTCAATGCCAGTTGCGACAACTGAAACGCGGATGGTTCCATCAAGGCTATCATCAATGGCTGAGCCGAAGATCAAATTGGCATCTTCATCCACTTCGCGGCGAATACGCTGAACGGCTTCATCAACCTCATAAAAACCAAGCTCTGGGCCACCTGTGACATTCACAATCAAGGCTTTTGCGCCAAGAAGTGTTGTATCTTCAAGTAGCGGGTTATTGATGGCTGTTTCTGCGGCTGTGATAGCTCTGTTTTCGCCAGAGGCTTCACCTGTACCCATCATCGCTTTACCCATCTCAGTCATCACAGCGCGGATATCTGCGAAATCAAGATTGATAATGCCAGGCTTTAACATCAGATCAGTCACACCGCTAACGCCCTGATATAACACCTCATCTGCCATATGGAATGCATCAGCAAATGTTGTGCGCTCATTGGTGACATGGAACAGATTCTGGTTTGGTACCACAATCAAAGTATCGACATGGGCGGCAAGTGATTCGATGCCTGTTGTCGCTTGCTTCATGCGTCTTGGGCCTTCGAATTCAAAAGGCTTTGTGACAACACCAACAGTCAGAATGCCATTTTCACGTGCGGCTCTGGCAATAACAGGTGCAGCGCCTGTGCCTGTGCCACCGCCCATGCCGGCAGTGATAAAGACCATGTTGCAATCTGTTAATTCTGCAAGGACTTCATCCATTGATTCCTCAGCAGCTTGTCTGCCAATTTCAGGCTTAGAGCCTGCGCCAAGACCAGCGGTAAGGTTTGTACCAAGTTGGATTTTACGCGGTGCTAGCGAATGGGCGAGCGCCTGTCCATCTGTGTTGGCAACAAGGAAGTCAACGCCATCAAGATTTGCGCTGATCATATTATTGACAGCGTTACATCCCGCGCCGCCAACACCAATAACAGTAATTCGCGGACGAAGTTCCTGCATTGTCTGTGGTACAGTTAGATTGATACTCATGTTAGCCTCCCTTCACAATTAAGGCTTATGGTTTGTGCCACATGAAAAGTGGCAAGTGATCTGACACAGGCGGGGGCAAGTCTGTGAGACAGATTAGGATTAGAAATTAAAGGTGGTCGCATCTTCATTAAGGTGTCCTTTCCTTACAGATGAGTCCGAAGCCATAAGCCAAAACGACCAAAGGGCGTCTTTGACATAATGGCAGGATTAAATTCATTGAGGTCATCATTCGCAGAGCGCGCAACATGCAACGCCATGCCGACAAGAGCGGAAAAGGCAGGATTAGCAGAATGCTCATCAAGCCCCATAATATGATGCGGCACAGCCAAGCTTGCGCGTCTCTTCCAATATTGCGATACAAAATCAGCAAGGCCTGTTAATTGGCTTGCACCACCTGTTAGGACAATGCGCTGACCGATATGATTCTCTAGCCCTGCCTCAACAAGTTTCTTGTAAATCAGGTCAAGAATCTCTTCGATGCGGGGGCGTATGATATCTGTCAGTAATTGGCGGTTAATCATCTCGCCATTTGGCAGGGCTAAATCTTGCATTTGATAGGCGCTTGTCGCTGGGACGAAATTATCACCTTGCGCCAAGAATGGAGGCGGGGATAAGACATCACCAAGCGCTTCACCATGTGATGGCGTAATCGCACCTTCCATAGCTTTTAAGCGTTCAGCATCAGATAAAGAGACTGATAAAATACGCGCAATATCACGGGTAATCTGAATGCCGCCCACAGGGACATGGGCACTGCCAATAAGGCCATTATTCAAAAATAATGCCGCAGAGGTTGTGCCGCCGCCCATATCAAGAACCAATGTACCAAGGTCAGCTTCTTCTTGTGTAAGGCAAGCCAAACCAGAGGCGTGCGCTGAATTGCCAATGCGCCCCAAATGCAAATGATTATGCTGAACAGCTTCGGCAAGATTAAGGAACGTCGCATCTGAGATCGTCATGGCTGTCGCATCAAGGGCAAGGTGACTGGCGCGCATCCCCTTTGGATTTTGTACAATTGAGGTGCCATCAATAATCTGTCTCTTATACACATCTGACGCT
>WTHV01000082.1 GCA_011525265.1 Alphaproteobacteria bacterium
AAATACGTGCTATGAGTGATATTCTACTCAGTTATGCTACTTAAAAAAGGTACTATAGGTTTCATACGGGGGGATACCGCTTTACTTAAAAGTGTTATTCGTGTGGATAGTGACCTAATACCGAAAGGATAGGCCCGCAGAGATATGTGTCCGCTTTCCGTGTTGACGTGGGTTATCAGAAAGTCGTGAAACCTGTCCCACATGGACGAAAGGGATTATTCGTTTTTCACTATCAAGTGGCTTTGAGATATGTAAAAAGGTCTGTTTTTCAACGATTCGGTGTGGTCTTACCAAAAAGGGTAGGGTTTTTTCAAAGCTTGTTTTTGACCGCTCAAAGGCAAGCTGGACGGCAAATCCATTATCGTGTCGATAGTGATAGGAGAGGCCATAACCAACACGTTCTTGGCGGCCAAATTCATCATTATGCGGCGGGCTGATGCGGTCATGTAAAAATGTGGTCCCGACCTCTTGATGCTTATCTGCCTGCCAATAGAAGCCTTGCGTGGCAATCAGCTGATGGCTTGTTGCCCGTTGATGACCTCTGCGCACCTCAGAGGCGCCATAGCTGAGATGACCCTCTGCGCGCAGTCGCTGTGAGAGTTGATGATAAAACTGACTATCGATGAAGGGGCTTGCCGTAAGCTGTGCCTCAAAGCCGGCAAATTTCGGGATCAAAGCTTCTTTATATCTTAGTCGCAAACCTATCATGCGGTAAGGGCTAAGCCGCTGCTTATAGTGCGTTGCAATCTGCAAATGGCTTTTGCGATAGCCACCAAGCTGCTTCATGAGCTCTAAGTCGATTTGCACATGATTGCGCCAGCTATAGCGTTTTGCAACAATGCTATGATAGCGCAGGGTAATGGCTGTACGCTCTGGCGGCGGCCTATCAAGGGCAAAACGCCCATCTTCAGGACATAATACAATCGCAAGAGAGCAAAGCTGATGCAACAGAGAGCCGGGCTTGGCAATCACTTCATCTGGCCCAAACGCTTGTGAAAGCCGTCCTTCACGCACAAGCGTGCCACTGACAAAGTTGCGCGCTTTTGTTGTGGTGCCGCAATAGCTGTCAAAATAGATTTGTTCGCGTTCTCTTATCGGCGCATGGGCTAGGGCACGATAGGCTTGCCAAGATGTTTGCGCACGATGGCAATGACCTGCTCTGGCAAGAAGCTGGGCATGAGTGCGATGAAATGGGGCATAATCTGGATAAAATTCCAATGCGATCTGACTTAATAATCGTGCCTCATCATAAAGCGCATTCTGGGTAAAAATTTCGATAGCGCGGCTATAAAAGCCTGCTGTATGTGCGGGGCTAGCGATATAATTGCGCGCGACTTTCTCTGCAAGATACCAATCCTGTTCTGCCATCAGCCTATCTAGGGCGGCAGTTACCGCACGCTGTTCTTCTGGCGAACGCATCTCTGTATTTTGGGCATCTAAATTTTGGGTATCTACATTTTGGGCATGGGCAAGCTGATGATATAGCACAGCCATAAACATCACATATATCCCAACAGCTATCGGAAAACACCCTGTCAGTCGGCACCTTATGAAAGCCACCCTATCACCCCACCTTATTCAAGATGAAGGCAATGGTAGATAGGATAGCTTAATAATTTCTTAATAAAGCGGCTGTCATTTTACACCTTAGAAAGACATCTTCCAACTAGCTGAGAGAGCATGATCTTGACCGCGCGGCTTTACCTGATGGCCTATCCTTATTTGGCCGCCTAATGCTGTTTGTGTGAAGTGAAGTCCTACCTCACGTGGTTGGCGCGCAAGCTCCACATCTATCGCCTCTTTCGTGGCACCATGAAGTTTAAAATGTGCTTCTGTAACGCTCAAAGGCTGGTAGAGCCTAATCTCCATCTGAGCATTATCTGATAATAGGTGTGATGCGAGTGGCGCCTCATAGGCAAGGGCCCAACGCTCAAAATGCGCATCTGCATAACAGATGATACAATTATCACTTCCCGATACACGGCTTTGACCGGCTTGATATTCCGCGCGCACCCCGCCAGATAACAGCGGATAATAATGCCCAAGGGTTAGCCAATGGCTTTGCCCTTTGCCCCATGCCAACGCGCCATAGCCCTCACTATCAAGAAAGCGGCCTTTGGCTTGGTCGATGCCAAACCCCACCCAGCTATCACCGTTGCGATTATGATAATCTCTGCGCACCATCATGGCTTGGCGTGTGGCCGCATAACCAAAATGTGCCTGCCATTGCCCATCATCTAGTGGCCTGTTCAGGCCTGTCCAACTTTGCATGGCACGCAACGAGATATCATGAAGGCGGCCATGGGTGGTAACCCTATCGGGGAAGGCGCCCTGACTTGTCATATAAAATGACGTATCATCATCACGCGATACAGCCTGTTGTGCCACAGATGCAGGGGTTGCTTGCTTTGAAAAGCCTGTATCAGGGGCTGATAAAAAGGCTGTGGCTGGCACTGTAAAGGCAGCCTTATCAAAATCATCCTGCGCTATAAATCGTACCCCTGTCATAGCTGAAAACAAGCTTTCATCAATGATAAAGCCGCTATCCATCACAGCTTGTGTGGCTGAGGCAGGGGCGGCAGAGGCGACAAGTGATAATGTGCCAATCGGTGCCAAAGCATCTTGAAGTGAGACACGCCCCTGCCCGAAGACATCTGCCATATCAGCAGGCGTACAGCTTGCAATTGTGCAACCATCAGCTGTTTCAAGCCCCTCATAAGTGGCTGTTTCCAACAACCTTACAGCTGCTTTTTGCGGGGTTAATTGCGGAAAGGCATCAAGCACAAGCGCAAGCGCGCCAGACACATGCGGTGCGGCCATTGACGTGCCAGACCGTAACTCGTAACCACCGCCAGAACGGGCACCATAAACCCCTAAATAAGAGACAGCATCCCCCCCGCCAGGTGCGGCCAAACACCAATCACGCGCAACACCGCACCGGTTGGTATAGCGCGGCTCTTTGCCATTTGGGTCAAAAGACACCACAGCCAGCCAGCCCTTTTTCACATCACCATAATGATATGGTAGCCCAGCACGAACAGAGACCTGATCATCACCCTCATTACCGGCCGCCCAGACCATAACCATGCCTGCCTTTACCGCCTTTTGCCATGCGCCAAGCTCATTGCCGAGAACTGATTTTGTGGCTGAGCGAGAGAAATCAGTGACCTCATAATTTGAAGCCCAACTATTATTCAATACCATAATATCATGGTCGATAGCGCGCGTAACAAGGGTCGGCACAATCTGCCCCCCTGACTTGCCGCCAAAGCTGCCATTATGATCAAAAATACGATAGGCGCGCACATCGGCGTGCGGTGCAACACCATGCATCGAAACACCATCACGCTTCGCAGCCATCAAGCTTGCCACATGTGTGCCATGACCATCAGGATCAGATAGACCGCCTGAATTACCATGAAAATCATAGCCATCCCTGACAGACGATAGCTGGCTGTGCGTGCTATCAACACCTGTATCAACCACCCCTGTCTTAACAGAGAAACCAGCATAGCCCTTATCATAGGCCGCCGCTGCGCCAATATCATCAAGCCCTGATTGACGCGCATATTCGCTTTGGTAACTCTCACCAAATAAAAGAGGCACACGTGCGACCTGTCTTATAGCAGGCGGCTCTGTTACTGCCACACCTTGGGAAGAGCTAGCTGACCCAGAGCCACCACCACCACAAGCCCCAAGAGATGTAAGCGCCACCATAAAGAAAAACCCACACGGCCATAACCCCTCAAGATAGGGCCTATAAGGCCAATGCTTATCCCCTCTAATAGCTGAGATATGTCTAATACCCTTATCCATTTGTTACCTCTCCTATCACCAACAAACCTTTGGTTAATGA
>WTHV01000084.1 GCA_011525265.1 Alphaproteobacteria bacterium
GGCTATGGCTGTGCCATGGACAGGCGTGCCGCTTGCCAATTTGATTAAGCTTGCCAGCCCCAAATCAGAGGCAAAATATCTGGTGATGGAGACATTCCTTGATCCCAAAGTGGCACCTGGTCAAAAACAAAGCTGGTTCCCTTGGCCTTATGTTGAGGGCTTGCGGATTGATGAGGCGATGAATGAATTGAGCTTCCTTGCCACAGGCCTTTATGGGCGCGAGATGCCAAAGCAAAATGGTGCCCCAATTCGCCTTGTTGTGCCGTGGAAATATGGGTTTAAATCAATTAAATCCATCACCCGCTTTACCTTTTCAGATCAAGAACCTCTTAGTTTCTGGCAAGAGGCAAACGGGTCTGAATATGGGTTTTATGCCAATGTCAATCCGGGCGTACCGCACAAAAGATGGCGCCAACATGAAGAGCGCCTGCTTGGCACAAATGAACGCGTACCGACGCAAATGTTCAATGGCTATGCCGAGCAGGTGGCACATCTCTATGAAGGGATGCCACATGATATTCTGTATTTTTAGAGACCTAATGCGCGGCGCACTTTAGCGGCAATATCTTTTGTCTCATCCAGAATTTCTGGCGGTGCGTCAAAGCTTGTGCCTAAGGGGCGACAATGGCCTTGCTCTTGCATCATCTGATGGAAGGCGGCAATGCGACCTGTCTCTTTTTGCAATTCTGCAACATAAACAGGCTTACCCGTGAGGCACGCCTCAGAGACCATATTCACAGAATCTGAGGTCACGATAATATCATCCACAACGCCTAAAATACCGGGATAGGGATTTGCCCCCTTACCATCCCAATAATCATAAGACACAGAAGACAGCTTATCTGCTAAAATGGGATAAGCGCTTTTTGGGGTGCGGCGCGATGGGACAAGATATAAATGGCGTTGATGTGTCTTAGCATAAACCGCCAAAGCCTCCCCAAGACGCCCAAAATCTTCAGCCCCCGCTTTATAACGGCGATTATGACCGCCAATCATCACTGCAGTAGAGGCTTTTTTTGACCGGCGATACGGCCTCTCAAGCCCCTTTGCCTCTTTGGCAATCTCAGCCATAGAGAGCCGATTTAATGACGCTTTGCTGACAATGATATGCGGCAAACCCTTTTTGCTGATAGGATCATGTTGGGGCGTTATCATCACATCAAAATAGGCGGGATCAATGCGCGGGTCTTGAATTTGAACAATCTTTGTCTTGCCACCAGATAGGCGTTTGATGGCAAGACTTGCCCCTGCTGTGCGCTTGCCACAGGTGATAATAATATCAGGCCAAGGCGGCCCTAATTTGCGGTCATTGCGCCGTGGGCTAATCGGCATAAGCGGCCATGCCCCCATTTGCGGGAATAGGCGGTAAATCGGGCTTGCCATAATACGCACATCGAAATAAGGCTCATCAAGTGCGTGCGCCAATGCCAAAGCTTGGGCCACCATCCCTGCTGTACCATCAGATACCACCCAAATTAACGGGGCATTTGGTGCCTTTTTCGCCGCTTGTTTTACTGATGGATTTGCCTCAGATTTTCCAGAAAGCATGACGCGTCTTTCGTTATTTTATTACAAATACTATTTTTTCTATCTTATAGTCTTTAAAGATAATACAAAATTTTGTAATATTATTACAATCACCGACGATATAATATCGCCACCCATTTTGATATCATAGCCTGCCATATGTGACTATGACAGCGCGAAGATAAGGGTCAAAAGCATGACAAAGAAAATCAAACTAGATGCTGTGGATAAACAGATTTTGCATGATCTGCAATCATCTGGCCGCATGACAAATGTCGAATTGGCACAAAATGCCGGTATTTCTGCACCACCATGCCTGCGCCGAGTGCGCGCCCTTGAAGAAGAAGGGGTGATTAAGGGCTATCATGCTGATGTCGATGCAGAGGCACTTGGCTATAGTGTGACGATCTTTGCCTTTGTTGGCCTGACCTCACAAGCTGAGACAGATTTGCGTGATTTTGAAGATATGATCAACGGTTGGGACAATGTCAGAGAATGCCATATGCTGATGGGCGAGACTGATTTTCTGTTAAAGATCGTTGCCCATGATTGGGATGATTTCCAAGCATTCCTCACAGGAAAGCTTACCCCAGCGCCAAATGTCAGCCATGTGAAAACAGCTCTTGCGATTCGCTCGCGCAAGAATCTATCAGGCGTGCCTATCTCGCTAGATGATGAAGCGCAATAAGCTGATTAGCGCACAATCTCAATCGATAAGATTTCATAAGGGTGCGGGCCACGCGGTGTTTGCACCTCTGCCTGATCACCAACCATTTTGCCGATCAAAGCCTTGGCAATTGGTGATGATGTGGAAATGCGCCCTTCTTCGAGGTTAGCCTCATAAGGGCCAACAATATGATAGGTTGATTCCTCGTCGGTTACCTCATCAACCACCACAACACGCGCACCAAAAGTCACAGTTTGACCTGTTAATTTGCTCAAATCGATCACTTCGGCACGGCTTGTCACATCCTCAAGCTCTTTGATGCGCCCCTCGATAAAAGATTGGCGCTCTCTTGCCGCATGATATTCCGCATTTTCAGACAAATCGCCATGCTCACGCGCCTCTGCAATCGCACGGATAACAGCCTGTCTTTCGGCATTTTTCAAATGGTTTAATTCTGCCTTTAAGGTCTCTAGCCCATCTGGTGTAAAAGGAACCTTTTCCATATCCGTCTTCTCATTACATTTTGGCAATCATTTGATGAAAGCGCTTTAAAAACACATCGCGCCTTATAACAATCATTCTGGATAGTCATCCCAGACAATCATAAGGCGCGCTGTAATAAGATGCTATTTTGTCGCATTGCGGGCGCGACAGTCAATAAAAATCGACCCCGCGCCCTTATGGGACAATGCTATGGTGCTATGATGCTATGATGCGGCTTGTGGAAGAAAATCTTGCAAAGACTTCACATCCAATGTTGAAGTTTGCAAGGCTCTGATAGCAGCAACGGCAGCGCGGCTTCCGGCAACAGTGGTGTAATAAGGGATTTTATTGGTCAATGCTGTTTGGCGCAAAGACAAGCTATCACGGATAGCGCCCGCACCATGCGCTGTATTAAACACCAGCTGAATATCACCATCAAGCATAGAATCCACCGCATGAGGGCGACCTTCCATTACCTTATTCACGCGCGTTGCCGCAACGCCTGCCTCTTGTAATGCCTTTTGCGTGCCACCAGTTGCTACAATGGTGAAGCCAAGTTCAACGAGCTCCGCGCAAATTGGTACAAAGGCTGGCTTATCCGCATCTTTGATTGAGATGAACACAGCCCCTGATAAAGGCAATGTCGTGCTTGCGCCAAGCTGTGATTTCGCAAAGGCGCGACCAAAGTCACTATCAATGCCCATAACCTCGCCTGTTGATTTCATCTCAGGCCCCAAGAACACATCAACTCCAGGGAAACGTGAGAACGGGAAGACGGCCTCTTTGACAGCCACATGCGCCATTTTTGTCTCGCTCAAGTTAAAGCTCGCTAATGTCTCACCTGCCATCACACGAGACGCAATCTTGGCAATTGGGCGGCCTGTTGCTTTGGCAACAAATGGCACTGTACGAGAGCCACGCGGATTGACCTCAAGCAGATAAACAACCTCATCCTTGACTGCAAATTGAACATTCATCAAGCCAACCACATTCAATGCACGTGCTAGCGCATCTGTCTGTTCTCTGATTGTGGCCAACACCGCGTCTGAGAGGTTTTGCGGTGGCAGCGAACAAGCTGAATCACCTGAGTGAATACCAGCTTCTTCAATATGTTCCATAATACCTGCGACAAACACATCTGTGCCATCACATAAGGCATCAACATC
>WTHV01000248.1 GCA_011525265.1 Alphaproteobacteria bacterium
GATTTATTTATAAATAGAGATGAAGCACTATAAAAAGGAATTAAGGCTTTGGCGATTAAAGTAGGCTTAAACGGTTTTGGTCGAATTGGGCGTTCTGTATTAAGAGCGGCAGTTGAGGCAGGCAATCAAGATATCGAATTTGTAGCGATTAATGACTTAGGTGACGTTGAAACCAATTGTCATTTGCTGAATTTTGACTCTGTGCATGGTCGTCTTGCGCCAGAAGCAAGCGTTGATAATGGCAAGCTTGTTGTTGGCAATCATACTATCAGATTAAGCGCTGAGCGCGACCCTTCGAATATTAATTGGCAAGGTGTTGATGTGGTGATGGAATGTACAGGCATCTTTACGTCGCGTGAGCAAGCCGCATTGCATTTGCGCGATGATATGCGCCGCGTGATTATCTCTGCCCCTGGTAAGAATGCTGATATCACCGCTGTTTATGGTGTGAACCATAATGATATTACAGCAGATCATCAGATTATCTCAAACGCCTCATGCACAACAAATTGCCTTACCCCGGTTGCAAAGGTGTTGAATGATGCCATCGGTATTAAGACAGGCTATATGACCACGGTTCATGCCTATACAGGCGACCAATGTTTGCAAGATGGTTTGCATAAGGATTTGCGCCGTGCACGTGCCGCTGGCCTATCAATGGTGCCAACGGCAACAGGCGCCGCGCGTGCCGTTGGTTTGGTATTGCCAGAATTGCTTGGCAAGATTGATGGCTCAGCTATCCGTGTGCCAACAGCGAATGTGTCTGTGATTGATTTGAAATTCATGCCAAATCGCGACACAAGCGTCGAAGAAATCAACAAGTTATTATCAGATGCTGCCAATGGCCCTATGAAGGGTGTTTTGGCTGTCACTGACAAGCCGTTAGTGTCGATTGATTTCAATCATGATGCGCATTCATCAACCGTAGCGCTTGATCAGACCACTGTCACAGAAGATGGCATGGTACGCATCATGTCTTGGTATGATAATGAATGGGGTTTTTCGAACAGAATGCTAGATATGGCCGCACATTTAGCCCATAAGTAGAGACATAGCGTTGCTATGTTTCATAGGCTAGGATAAAGGGCATTAGAGATGAGTTTGCCGAAGCAAGAATTAGGCAGCAACCAAATTGGATTAGGTCAATATAATGAACGCCTTGTCCTCTCACTGGTGCGCCGTGAGCCAGGCATTGCCAAGGCTGAATTGGCGCGTGTGACAAAGCTGACACCGCAGACAATCTCTGTGATTGTTAATCGGATGATTAATGATGGCTTTATCATCACAGGCGAAAAACAGCGTGGCCGTGTTGGTAAGCCATCGACAGGCTTGTTGCTAAACCCTGAAGGGGTGTTCTCTATTGGTGTGAAAATTGGTCGCCGGTCTTTGGATGTTATATTGATGGGGTTTGATGGCTCTATCGTGCGCCGCGAGACAAGCTATCATGATTTTCCTGAACCTGCGAAAACCTTGCCAGATATTAAGGCGGCAATCACGCGTATGAAAGAGGCGTTAAGCCCTGAGCAGGTTGCGCAGATTATCGGGGTGGGGCTTGCCGCCCCCGGTGCCTTGGCAAGTTGGTCGCATGAGTTTGAAACCTCTGTTCAGATGATGGATGCGTGGCAAGATGTTGATTTGCCCGCAGAAATCGCAGCCTTTACCGATTTGCCTGTTTCGATGATGAATGATGTCTCAGCGGCTTGTTTGGCCGAATTATCATTGAACCGCAAGCGCCATTCTCATGATTTTCTGTATCTGTATGTTGGCACCTTTATTGGTGGCGGTGTTGTGATGAACGGGAAATTATTATCAGGCTTCAGTGGTAATGCTGCTTCTCTTGGCTCCATGACTATGGGTGTTGCTGAAGCAGATGGTGAGATGCCAAAACAGCTTTTATCAAAGGCCTCATTGCGCGATCTTGAGAAATTGCTTAATGCACATGGTCATGAAATTCAAAGCTTGCATGGCTATGCTGATCTCACAGGTGAGGTGTTAGACCTATTTGAGAAATGGTCTGATGATGCGGCTGTGGCTTTGGCAGGGGCGATTGTGAATGCCCATGCCGTGCTTGATTCAGAGATGATTGTCATAGATGGCACATTGCCTGCCGCGCAATTAAAGCGCTTGATTCAAAAGGTGGAATCAGCCCTATCATCTTATGATTTAACAGGTCTTGAACGCCCGCAATTTGAACAAGGTCAAATTGGCTATGAGGCACGCGCTCTTGGCGGTGCTTTTTTACCTGTTTATGCCCAATTCGCCCCAGACCGCGATGTCTTTTTGAAGATGATGAACCGTAACAAGCAAATTGGTCAGACCATTTTGCAAAGACAGAAACCATAAATAAGACGCACCTTGCGGGCCATTATAGAGGCTCGTGATGTGGTGATAGGAAAAGGTCAATGAAACAAACTGCTAGCGCACTTCCTGATTCAGCTGCGATTGCCCCAAGTGATTATGTGATTATTGGTGGCACAGGTGACCTTGCGCTTCGTAAAATTTTCCCTGCTTTCTTCTATCGTTATCTTGATGGGCAGGTCACAGATGCCTTTCGTTTTGTTGCGGCAGCTAGAAAGACAGGAACGCTTGATGAGTTTATCGCAAAGCTTCGTCCATTTTGTGAAGATGCCATTGCGTCGTGCCAAGATGGTGAGGCCCAATTTGCGCAGTTTATGAAATTAGTCTCGCTGACAACGCTTGATGTTGGCACAGGTAAGGGTGGTGAGGACCTAAAAGCCTTTATTGACGAGCGCATAAGTGATGCACGCCCTGTCATTTTCTATATGGCCATTTCCCCTGCATTATTTGGGGCAAGTTGTCAGCTGTTGCAAAAAGTTGGCCTTGTTACACCAAGTGCACGTTTGGTGGTAGAGAAGCCTCTTGGCCATGATGCCGCCTCTGCCAAAGCCATTAATGATGAGCTGCGCGCTGTCTTTGATGAAGATAGCATTTACCGTATTGACCATTATCTTGGCAAAGAGACGGTGCAAAATTTGATGGCTTTGCGTTTTGCCAATACGATTTTTGAAAGCCAGTGGAATAATACCTCTATCGATCATATCCAAATCACAGTCGCAGAATCTGTGGGGCTAGAGGGGCGTGCCTCTTATTATAATCATTATGGGGCGTTGCGTGATATGATTCAAAATCACCTCATGCAACTTGTGTGTCTTGTGGCGATGGAGCCGCCAGCGCAATTTCAGGCAAATCAGGTGCGTGATGAGAAATTGCGTGTTTTGCGTGCTTTGCGCCCTGTTAATCCAGAACAATTATCGGATAATTTGATTATTGGCCAATATGGTGAGGGTCATGTGAATGGCACAAAGGCAGCATCTTATGAGACAGAATTAGGTGAGCCTTCAAAAATTGATACATTTGCCGCGCTAAAGCTTTATATTGAAAATTGGCGTTGGGCAGGTGTGCCATTTTATATTCGCACAGGTAAAAGAATGGCATTGCGTGCCTCAGAGATTGTGGTGACATTTAAAAAGCGCTCACATGATATTTTTGCCAATGGTGCGACCTCATCAGGCGATTTACCAAATCAGCTTGTCATCCGTTTGCAACCACAAGAAGGGCTGCGCTTGCAGCTGATTAGTAAACAGCCGGGGCCGGGCGGGATGCGGTTATTCCCATCAGAATTAAATCTGTCATTCGATGACACATTTAAAACACGCCTGCCAGATGCCTATGAGCGGTTATTGATGGATGTGGCACGTGGGAACCAGACCCTATTTATGCGCCATGATGAGGTTATGGCCGCATGGGACTTTATGGACCCGATTATCGCAGCAGCGGCAGAAAAAGCGCCAGAGATTTACCCTGCAGGCTCTTTTGGCCCTGCGGCACAAGAGCAGTTATTTGATGGCACCAATGCAGGCTGGCAAGCCCCTGTCATTGATAAGGAGTAACGTTATGGCGATATCTGTAAATGATGTCTCAACCTATTTGCTAGATGCGATGGCACAGGCGATTTCAGAAAAAGGCTCAGCCTGTCTCGTCCTATCAGGTGGCTCAAGCCCTGTGCCTGTCTTCGCAGCGTTGGCACAGACAGATTTTGCGTGGGATAAGGTTACAATGACTTTGGTTGATGAGCGCAATGTGCCGCCAACGCATAGTGATTCAAACCATGCCCTTATCCGCGATAATTTATTGCAAGGCGCCGCATCACAGGCACGCTTTATTCCGCTTTATGATAATGATGAAGCTTTTGCCCAAATCGGGGTTGGTGATGTAGCGCTTTTGGGGATGGGAACAGATGGTCATTTTGCCTCTTTATTTCCTGATATGATTGGAGATGAGACAGCCTTTTCGCTTGGCGCAAAACCCGCTATCATTAAAACAGGCCCACAAGGCAGCCCTGTTCATCCGCGTATTTCAATGAATTTATCTCTGATTGCGCAAATCCCACATTGCTGTCTTTTACTGCCGAATACAGAAAAGAGCGCCTTATTTGAGAGAGCTAAAACAGATGATAGCCTGCCTGTGCATTATCTGCATAAAGCCCTTGGCGACCGCTTAACAATTTTTGCCTAAGACGAAAGATGACACCTCCCATGACCCTTCATCCTATTGTCAAAGATGTGACAGACAACATTATCAAAAGAAGCGCCAAAACAAGAGCGGCTTATCTGCAATCGATGAAAGAGATGGCAGAGTCCAATGACCAAGATAGAACCAAAGTCAGCTGTTCTAATCTTGCTCATGCAGGTGCTGCGGCAGGTCAAGATCAAGATGATGTGACAGGGCTTGCCATGAGCAACAAGGCGAATATCGCGATTGTCAGCGCCTATAATGATATGCTGTCCGCGCATCAGCCTTTTGAAAATTACCCGCAAATGATACGTGCCGCCGCAAGAGCTAATGGCGCCACAGCTCAGATGGCAGGCGGTGTGCCAGCGATGTGTGATGGTGTCACGCAAGGCCGCCCCGGCATGGAGTTATCCTTGGCGTCTCGTGATGTGATTGCTATGTCAACAGCGGTTGCGCTCTCTCATGGGGTTTATGATGGCGCACTATGTCTTGGTGTTTGTGACAAGATTATACCGGGTCTTGTGATGGGTGCTTTGGCCTTTGGGCATTTGCCTGTCATTTTTGTGCCAGCGGGGCCTATGCCATCTGGTCTGCCAAATGATGAAAAAGCTGCCATCCGAAAAGCCTTTGCCAAAGGTGAGGTTGGACGTGATGCGCTATTAAAGGCTGAGATGGCCGCCTATCACAGTGCGGGGACTTGTACATTTTATGGCACAGCGAATTCTAATCAAATGCTGATGGAAATTATGGGGCTTCATTTGCCGGGCGGTACATTTGTGAACCCGCATGAAGATTTGCGCCATGCTTTGACCATTTCTGCGACTGAGCAGATTATTGCGATTTCACGCAAAAGCAATGATGTGCGACCGATGGCAGAGGTGATTGATGAGCGATCATTTGTCAATGCCATCATTGGCCTTCATGCCACAGGTGGTTCTACAAATCATGCGCTTCATCTGCCTGCTATGGCAGCGGCCGCTGGCATTTCACTGACTTGGGATGATTTTGATGCGCTCTCTGAGGTCACACCTCTTTTGGCGCGTCTTTATCCAAATGGCTCTGCTGATGTGAATCATTTCAATGCCGCAGGTGGTATGGGCTTTGTGATTCATGAATTGCTAAGCGCTGGTATTCTTCATGGTGATGCCAAAACCATTTGGGGCAAGAGCATGGCTGATTATGTGGTTGAACCGCAATTGACAGATAAGGGCCTTAGCTGGCGTGAAGGGGCAAAATCATCTATTGATGAGGCGATTTTGCGTCCTGTCTCAAATCCGCACGCTGCCAATGGCGGGTTGAAGATGCTTTCTGGCTCTTTGGGGCGTGCTGTGATGAAAATCTCTGCCGTTGCACCAGAGCGTCATAAAATTACAGCGCCTGTGGCTATTTTTGAAAATGAAGCTGATGTAAAGGCCGCCTTTGAGGCAGAGGCTTTGAACCGTGATGTGATTGTGGTAGTGCGAGGGCAAGGGCCTGCGGCGACAGGTATGCCTGAATTACATTCACTCACCCCTGTTTTGACGATTTTGCAGGATAAGGGCTATCAGGTTGCCTTGATGACAGATGGGCGCATGTCTGGCGCGTCTGGCAAGGTGCCATCAGCCATTCATGTTACGCCAGAGTCGGCGTTGGGTGGGCCTATCTCGCGCCTTCGTGATGGGGATATGGTGACAATTGATGCTATATCTGGCGAGATGACGACAGATGCCCCGCTTGATACACGTGAGCCAATTACAGATTATCCAGCTATGCGTGCCACAGGTTTTGGCAGAGGCTTGTTCGCAAGCTATCGTCAAAATGTCTGCTCTGCCGAAGAAGGCGCAGGCTTAAAATTACTCTAACCCACTGCTAGCACCTGCTTTAAAGGAAATAATTATGGCGAATATACGTTCAATTTTGGCTCTTGGCCCTGTCATGCCAGTGATTGTGATTGATGATGCGGCAGATGCTGTGCCTCTTGCCCAAGCTTTGCTAGAAGGGGGCATTTCAACCATTGAGGTAACCTTGCGCACACAAGCAGCACTTAGCGCGATGGAAGCGATTGCCAAATCATGCCCTGATATGGTGATAGGTGCCGGTACAGTCTTAACGCCAACAGATGCTGCGAATGCCCGTGATGCGGGTGCTGTTTTTGCGGTAAGCCCCGGTGCAACTCCTTCTTTGATTGACGGTTGTGCTAATGCAGGGATTGATTTGCTTCCCGGTGCAACAAGTGCAAGTGAGGCAATGGTGCTGTTAGAGCAGGGGTTTGATACGCTAAAATTCTTCCCTGCGGTTCCCGCAGGCGGGGCGCCATTTTTGAAATCACTGGCAAGCCCTTTGCCTCAGATTACCTTTTGTCCAACAGGTGGTATCACACAACAAACAGCCCCTGATTTCTTGAGCCTTGATAATGTCAGCTGTGTTGGCGGCTCATGGATTGCAAGCCGTGGCGATATTGCCAATAAGGATTTTGCCACAATCACCGCGCGTGCAAGCGCTGCAGCTGAATTGTAAGAGAATAAGCCAAGGACGATTATAAAAATGCGCCTCACTGATAATCCTGTTTTTGCCCGCCTGCACGATCACCATAAAAGCTTGCGTGGCTTGCGATTTGATGACGTCAAAGATAATAGCGCACGCCAACAAGCGCTTAGCCTATCATTAGATGATTTGGCAATTGATTTATCGCGTCATTTGATTCAGCCAGAGACACTTGATTTACTTGCTGAACTTGCTGATGCAGCTGATCTGTCAGGGCAGTTTGAGGCATTATTTGCTGGTGAGGTGATGAATGTCACAGAACAGCGTCCTGTCTTGCATATGAGTGCGCGTACCGCTGAGGCACTGTCAGGTGATGAACCACGTAAGATGGCGATTTTTAGTGATGTGTTGCGGGGTGATAAGTCGATTAAGGATATTGTGAATATCGGTATTGGTGGCTCTGATTTGGGTCCTGCAATGGTGACCAAAGCACTAGCGCCATTCCATGATGGGCCAAAGATTCACTTTGTCTCTAATGTTGACCCAAGCCATCTTTATGATGTGTTGAAAAATGCGACGCCAGAGCGCACACAATTCATTGTGACATCAAAGACATTCACAACACAAGAAACCATGAAAAATGCCGCCCTTGCACGGGCATGGCTGACAAAGGCAGGCTGTTCAGCAGATAGGCATTTTGCGGCTGTAACTGCCGCCCCTGAAAAGGCTGAAGAATGGGGCGTTGAGCGTGACCGTATCTTCGGCTTTGCTGATGGCATTGGTGGCCGCTATTCTTTATGGTCAGCTGTTGGCCTGCCAATCATGGTAGCGGTTGGCACAAAGCGCTTTTATGAATTGCTGAAAGGCGCGCATGATATGGATAACCATGTCAGGTCAACGCCTGCCAGAGATAATCTTGCCATTATGATGGCTGGTTTGCGCATCTATTATCGTAATATTGAGAACCGCTCTGCCTATGGCATTATGGCCTATGACCAACGCCTATCTGATTTTACCAGATGGGCACAACAAACAGAGATGGAATCAAACGGTAAATCTGTGGATAGAAAAGGCAAGCGCCTTGATTATTTTACCTCTCCTATTATCTGGGGCGAGGCTGGCACAGGGGCGCAACATTCTTTCTTCCAAGCCTTGCATCAAGAGGCTGATATTTGTCCCCTAGATATTCTAGCCCCGCTTCAGCCTGTGCCTGATTATCGGGATGAGAGCTTTCAGCAAAGCCATAAAATGTTGCTGATTAATGCGCTTGCGCAAGCTGAAGCCTTTGCCCAAGGTCAGGTCAATGACAAAGAGCCGCATCGTCACTTCGAAGGGGGCAGGCCCACAAGCTTTATCAGCTGGCGTGCCACAACCCCATATGCGCTAGGCCGCTTGCTTGCCCTTTATGAACATATCACAATCGCCTCTGGCTTTTTATGGGATGTAAATAGCTTTGATCAATTTGGCGTTGAGCTTGGGAAATCCATGGCGCACGCTCTATCGTCTGTGAATGAGGCAGACGATATGCCAGAGCAATTTTCAGCCGCCGCCAAAGCCTTTATTAAGCGATTGCCAAAAGACGCGCTTTAAGAGCCAAAATCAAATAGGCCAGATTGCCTGCGATGGGCATCAAATTTCAGACTGCGTCCCAATGGTGGTGCGCCGCGATGCTGGCATTCCTTTTTCTCACAAAGCTGACAGGCAAGACCAATTGGCGTGAAAGACGGCGATTTTGGCGATAATAAGCTATCAGCAAGGCCGATTTCACGCGCGTGCTTCATCTCGCATCCTAATGCCACGGCAAAAAGAGGCGTGCCATGATGTGTTGGCCCTGTGCGCGGTTGCACAACGGTCCTGGCAAGGGTGAAAAACCGTTGCCCTTCTTCTAATTCGGCAAGTTGTGTATGGATTGTGCCAGGAACGCGGAAAGCTTGATGAGGTATCCAACGCCCACAAGCACCGCCATAACGTGCAAATTCAACACCTGCCGCTGAAAGGCGTTTTGAGATATAGCCAGCCTCATCAACACGCAAGAAAAAGAATGGTATCCCTCTGGCATTTGGCTTGTTTAATGTGGTGAGGCGGTGACAGATTTGCTCAAAGCTTGCGGAATAACGCTTGCCCAATAAATCAATATCATGGCGCGTTTCTTGGGCTGATTTCAAAAAGCTGTTATAGGGCATCATCAAAGCGCCAGCAAAATAGCCGGCAAGTGTCGTCTGAAGCAATTGGCGAGATTCTAAGCTTTCTAGCCCCGCTGCATCAATGATGTCAGTAATCTGTGCCTGATAGCCAATAAGTGCGACTTGTGACGCAAGTTGGAAGACACGTTGCGGGTCTTCTAATATTTCAGACAACATGATTTGGCCGCGATGCATATCATGATGACGCAGTAAATGGCCCATCACATGGGTTGGCATGATACGGGTGCGGATCGCATAACGCTCTTGCAAATGATGGCTGAGATTTGTGAAATATTGCCCTGGTTGTAATTTCGCTTCCTTCGCACAAGCCTCAGCGGCAGCCTCAAGGGCCGGAAAGTGATTTTCAGATTGTTCAAGGAACCGGCGCACATCCTCGATGGGACGTGGCAATGAGCGTGTTTCAAGCCCGTCCTTGCCTTGTTGTGCGGCTGACTTCATTGTCTCATAGGAATCATAGAGCGCTAGGATTGCATTTGCCGCCGTTGGTTGATTTTGAGCTAGTTGCTGAATATCGCGACGGGTTAGGGCCTGTTCACTTAAAATAGGGTCTGCAAAAATTTCAATGAGACGCGCTGTTAATTTGGCGGAATCATCCTCAGCCATATCTTTTAAGTCAATATCATAGGTCTGACCAAGCTTGAATAAGAGCTGTACAGTCACAGGGCGCATATTATTTTCAAGCAGGTTCAGATAGGAGGCAGAGATGCCAAGCTCTTCAGCCATCAATGCTTGCGAGATACCAAGCTCTTTGCGAAGACGGCGTAATTTGTGACCAACCATAATCTTGGCAGATAGCGCATCATTCATATCTCATACCCCTATCACGTAGTTTCTAAGCGGCGTCTTACTTGTTTTGTCAAATTTGTATTTTAAATTAAATTACAAAATTTACACAAAAACTTTGTAAATATTTACTAATTAAATCATTAACACTCTTTTCCTTTTAATGAAAGATATTTCTGTGTATCTCTAAGATAGACACGCCAGACACAGTCGTAACCTTCGATTGATATGGTTTTAATGGAGACACAAAATGGATGATTTAAAAATCGCAGACGACTCACAAGAGCGCATTACGATTTTGACAGATAGCTTTGATTCTGCCGCTATGGAGTTTCATAAGCGCCGTATGGCAACCAAAGGGTATCGGTTAGAAAATCGTATTGCAGGACATCATTTTTATATGTCAGAAGGCACAGTGGCCTCAAAGCTATTTGAGGGTGATGTGAAATATGCGGTGACATTCGTGCGTGACTAAGGCCCAATATTCCTCTTTGATTTCGCTATGGTAATTCCGCATCTATCTTTGTGACCCCAATTCTTAGAGGTGATGCACATCATGGCAAAATAAGACCGCTTGACGACCCCTCAAGCGGTCTTTTTCTGTTTAAGGCTATATCGCATCCTCTTTGCGATAGAATAAAGATAGTAGGACACATCCCCCCATCAGTGCCGCACATAGCTTCATCGCAAATTTCACGGTCTCTGCGTAGGATTGGGCAATAATTTGACGGCTTTGCTCTTGCCATGGCGTTGGCCATTCATCTGGTACAACCATGCCACCAAGCTCATTGAGATGGGCTGTGATAAAGTTTTGTGCTTGTGAGGGGAGGTCTGCAAATTGGGGATGCGCTAAGATTTGGTCTTCAAATTCAAAAGCCATCGCATAGCCAATTGCCGCAATAGCCAAAAGAGGTCCGATACGTGCCACCGCATTATTGACCCCGCTTGCAAGGCCATCACGCCCTTTGCCAGCAGAGACCATAGCCACCGTAGTAACGGGTGCTGCAAATGCGGCAACCCCAAGGCCAAGAAGTATCATCGGCGCTAATATCGTCTCAACATAGCGGCCATCTGTCTGGGCAAGCCAGATAAAGGATATGCCTAATAGCACAGAAGAGACTGACAAGATAAGCCGTGGCCCATGACGGGCAGTCCATTGGCCAGCATAGCGCGATAATAAGGTCACTAATAGTGAGATTGGCAATGCCGCCGCCCCTGCTTGTGTTGCACCATAGCCATAGGATTGCACAAGCAAAAATGATAAAAAGAATGTCGCGCTTTGAAAACTAGCAAATAAAAATAGCGTGTGCAGATTCACAATCACAAAGCGCCTATCTTTAAACAGGGCAGGTGGTATCATCGGTGATTTGCGCACCATCTGGCTGTAGATAAATAGTCCAAAGGTTACTATGCCTGCGATGAGAAGCTGACTATGCAAGCTCGTGAAACTGCCATGGCGTCCCGCTTCCATAAGCGCATAGGTCATTAACCCCAATGATAATGTGACAAGCCCTGAGCCAATAATATCAAGCGGTACCGTCTCTGGTGGCTCAAATGGGGGGCGTCGCAAGCCGCGCATGAACCACAAAACAGCAAGGCATAGGGGCACATTTACCCAAAAAATCAATTGCCATGAGAAGACATCAACGGCAAGGCCGCCAAATAGGGGGCCAAGGGGGATAGTCAATGAGACAAGTGCCGACCATCTGCCAATGGCGGGCCCGCGTTCTTCAGGCGCAAATGAGGCATTTAGCAAAGCGAGTGAGGCAGGAACCATCAAAGCAGCTGACACACCTTGCAAAGCACGAAAAAATATCAAAGCAGAGGCCGAGGTCGATAAAGCACAGCCAAGCGAGGTCAGTGCAAAGGCAGCAACACCCCAATTGAGCGGCCGCCTGCGACCAAGGCTATCGCCCAATGCCCCACCTGCCATAAGCAATGCGGCAAGGCCAAGCAGATAAATCTCTAGCACCCAATAGGTATCAGCCGCACTGACATTCAAATCTTTTTGAATAAAGGGCAAAGCCACATTCAAGGCGGTTGTATCTATAAAGCCAATGCCAGTGACAAGGGCTGTGATAATTACAACAAGACGCTGTTCTGATTTTGAATAAGGGGTCATAGGACTGCCCCATCATCTGAAAATGATAGGATAAGCGATTGCCGATAGGTCTCACCGGGGCGCAGTAAACTAGACGGGAAATGAGGCATATGCGGTGCATTTGGCCAGGCTTGCGGCTCAAGGCATATGCCATCATAAGCCTGATAGGGTCTGCCATGATGGGTAGGGGCTGTTTCAGCCAAATGCTGACCTGTATAAAATTGCAAGCCAGGCTGATCAGATGAGAGCGTCATGACAATCCCTGATGCGATGCTTGAAAGGCGTGCAACAGGGCGCAGTCTCCCCCTATCATTAAGGCAAAAATTATGATCAAACTCATCACCGGCAAAGGCGCGTTTTTGCCTGAAATCAAAGCGCGTGCCACTCACATCTTCTGGCTTGCCATAAGGTAGATTCGCCTCATCAACAGGCAGATAGTGATCTGCCATTATCTGCAACTCATGACTGCTGAAATCATCTTGTCTATCAAGGCGAAAATAGCTGTGATGGGCAAGATTGACGAAAGTTGGATGGCTTGTTGTTGCTTCGTAAGAAATCGATAAGGTGCGCGGGCCTGTGATCTGATAGAGGCAGTTCATCTTGACATGACCCGGAAAGCCCATATGGCCATCTTCATCATCGAGGGTAAAACAAGCGCTATTGTGCGTCACGCGCGCAACCTGCCACGCACGCGTGCCGCATCCACCGCTACCACCATGTAATGTGTTT
>WTHV01000141.1 GCA_011525265.1 Alphaproteobacteria bacterium
TCATAAAAGGCCTCATCAACATCTGGCAGATTATCAATTTTCTGACAACAATCTGGCATGCCATCACGGAAAATATGGCCTGCTGTTCGCATATCTTGACAATCATCAAACATACCAACAGAGACAGAAGTATAGGCACTGTCATTATCTCTGAAAAACATCTGTGCATGACAGCTTTTGCAAAAGCCACGCTTGGCAAAATCTGAGGAGGCGTACCAATCAACATTATCTGCGCCTTTGGTAATGACAAGCTGTTCATGGCGCAATTTTGCCGCCGCCCATGTATAGCCTGCAAGGCGCAAACAATCAGAACAATGACAGACAACAAAGGGGTATAACGGCCCTGTCATACTTATCTGGACAGCCCCGCAATGGCATTGCCCACTATAGCTCTTGCCTTTTGTTTGTTCGATAATATCCATGATAGTCCCCCCTCATAATATAGTGTGTCATTTTTCTGATATCACCCTGTCATAATTTATCATATTGCCCTATCGAAAATTACGCCCTTTATGTCCTTTAAATGACGTGCCTTCTATGGTTTGCAAATGTGCTAAATAGTGATCACAATCATGGAGTTTTTCGGCAATGAAGTGCAAAATACGCCCTTCTTTTTGCACGCGCCCCACCACGCCAAGCAAACGTGATTTCAACAAGGCCTTACGATAGCGATCTGTTAAATGCGGCCAGACAATCACATTTAAGGACATATCCCCCTCTTCCATTGTCACGAACATGGTGCCTTTGGCTGTACCAGGCTTTTGGCGCATTGTGACAAGCCCCACAAGGCGCAAACGCCTGCCATTGCGGGCCTGTGGTGCCACAGAACAGCCCTGCCAGTTATCTTGCTCAAAATAAGGGGCGAGCAATTCTACGGGATGGGCGCGCAAAGACAGACCTGTTACGCCATAATCCATGACGAGCTTTTCGGTCAGGCTTGCTTGTGGCAAATCGCTTTTTTCCACCTCACCTGATAGGGTATGAAGCGGCCCTTTGGCGGCGGCAAATAAGGGCAGATGATGAAATTGCTCTTTACGCATTTTTGCAATCTGCCAGAACGCCTCTCTTGCTGAGAGGCTGAAGCTGTTAAAGGCATCTGCTTTGGCAAGCACTTCTAGCGTGCCAAGGCTGATATCTGCTTTTCGGACCATATCTTCGAGCGAATAATACCCCTGATTGCGCGCTGCGACCAACCGCTCTGCTTCGGCCTTATTCACCCCTTTGACCTGACGCAAGCCAAGACGCAAGGCAAAAGATTCTGATGCTTCATTTTCCTCTAGCTGATTATCCCATGTGGAAAAGCTGACATCGATGGGACGCACTTCAACCTTGGAGCGGCGCGCCTCTGCCACCAATTGGGCAGGCGCATAAAACCCCATAGGCTGGGCGTTGAGCATGGCACAGATAAACACATCTGGATAATGGCACTTCAACCATGCCGAAATATAGACAAGCAAAGCAAAACTAGCGGCATGAGATTCAGGAAAGCCATAAGTGCCAAAGCCTTCAATTTGCTTAAAACACCTTGTGGCAAAAGCCGCATCATAGCCGCGCTCTACCATGCCCTTGACCATTCTTTCATGAAATTGATGGATAAGGCCTGATTTTTTAAAAGTAGCCATAGCACGCCGTAGCTGATCTGCCTCTGCCCCTGTGAAGCCTGCCCCCACAATCGCAATTTTCATCGCCTGTTCTTGGAAAAGCGGCACACCTAATGTGCGCTCTAATACGTCACGTAATTCTTGCGAAGGGTAGGTGACTTTCTCAAGCCCGGCACGCCGCCGCAAATAGGGGTGAACCATATCACCTTGAATAGGGCCTGGCCTGACAATGGCAACCTGTACAACCAAATCATGAAAACAGCGCGGCTGAAGGCGCGGCAACATGGCCATCTGGGCGCGTGATTCGACCTGAAACACCCCAACAGATTCTCCGCGGCATAACATATCATAAGTGGCCACATCCTCTGTTGGCACGCTGGCCAATGTCAAAGGGCGCCGATAATAATGTGCCATTAAATCAAACGCACGCCTTATGCACGATAACATCCCCAAAGCAAGCACATCGACTTTTAACAATCCCAACGCTTCGAGATCATCCTTATCCCATTCAATAATGGAACGCTCTGCCATTGCCGCAGGCCTTATGATGCACAAGGAATCAAGCCTGTCTCTTGCGATAACAAACCCACCAACATGCTGAGAGAGATGGCGTGGAAACCCTGTCATTTGGCGTGCTAAGCTAACCACCAAGCGGATTGTCTTATCGCTAGGGTCTAGGCCTGCGGCACGAATAATCGCTTCATCAAACCCTGATTTTTCACGTCCCCACACCTCGCCTGAGAGGGCGCTTTGGGCATCACGGCTCAGCCCAAATACTTTGGCAACCTCACGCAACGCACTGCGCCCACGATAGGTGATAACAGCTGCCGCAAGACCAGCGCGATGGCGGCCATATTTGCGGTAGATATATTGTATGACCTCCTCACGGCGCTCATGCTCAAAATCCACATCAATATCAGGCGGCTCATCACGTGCCTCACTGACAAATCGCTCAAATAAGGGCTCAGAGCGTGCCGGGTCAACAGAGGTAATGCCAAGACAATAGCAAATCGCAGAATTGGCCGCAGACCCCCTGCCTTGGCATAAGATATTGCGGCTTCTGGCATAGCGGACAATATCAAAGACCGTTAGAAAAAACGGGGCATAGGATAATTTGCGCACAAGCTGTAGCTCTTTGCGCAAATAGCCTTGGACAATTTCAGGCACACCATCTGGATAACGCTCATCTGCGCCTTGCCATGTCTGATAATCAAGCTCATCAATCGCTGATCTCTTTTGTGATAAAATCTCTTCTGGATATTCATATGATAACTCGCCAAGTGAGAAATCACATTGGGCGCTAATCTCTGCACCCCTATCGACTGCCGCATCATAATTATGCCAAAGACGGCGCACCTCTTGGGGCGTGCGCAAAACTTGTTCAGCATTACGCACAAGCAAATGACCCGCATCTTGCAAGGTGGTTTTATGACGAATACAGCATAAAACATCTGCCAGAGGTCGTTGTGATGATTGATGATAGAAAGCAGGTGACAGCGCAATAAATGGCAGTTGTGCCTGTTCTGCCAACCATGCCATCTTTTGCAAGCGGTCTTCATCACAGCCATCACGCAATACATAACCGCCAGTATAAAGCGGTGCCGTTATAATGGCAGCTATTTTGCGATAATGGGCAAGGCTGTGCTGATGAGGCATATCAGGCGGGCGAATTATGGCAATCACATCTTGTGTCAGGCGCGCCAAATCCCCAAAGCGCACCTTTACCGCTTGGCTAGCACCCTCATCTTTGGGGCGCTCATAACTCATATTCAAATGGCTTAATAATTGGCAAATCACCCCATAGCCCGCACGGTTGCGCGCATAAAGGATGATTTCAGGAAGAGGCGTATCTGTCTTATTCATCCCCTTATCATTTATAAGCGGGCTATCATCTGCCATTTCAAGACAGACGCCGACAAGTAACTTTATACCTGCTTGCTTGGCCGCAATATGGGCGCGCACCATGCCTGCCATTGTGCCATAATCAGCTATGCCAATTGCTTGCCAGCCCATTTCAGCGGCAGTATTTACCATATCATGCGGATGAGACGCGCCACGCAAAAAGCTGAAATTGGTCACCGCTCCTAGAACAGTGTGTGCCATCTATGCAAATAACCCATGCATATACCAGCTAATAGCATCTCCTCTTTCAGGTAGGCCAAGCCGGTACACCCATAAACGGTAGCCGCAGTCTGGTTCAAGGCGATAA
>WTHV01000241.1 GCA_011525265.1 Alphaproteobacteria bacterium
TTGCTGATGCCACAGCTTATGCCATCAAGGAAAATGGTGTTACAGCCCCGCTATTGCTTGCCACAAATTTCACAATGACACAGGATTTTTACAAAGGTCACTTAAAAGACCATCATAATATCACCGCCATCGTGCCAAAAGAGGCGCATCGTTCTGTCATTCATGATGTGATTTACCATGAGCTGTGTCAGGGTAAAATTCATGATGAGTCACGTGCGTCTTATTTGGATATCATCAGCCATTATCATCAGGCAGGGCTGATTGATAGCGTGATTTTTGGTTGTACAGAAATTGGCCTGCTATTAAGTGCAAAAGATGTGCATTTGCCCGTGTTTGATACAACAGAAATTCATTGTCATTACGCCCTTGATAGGCTTTTATCTCATCCCTAATTGACGCTAATGATTTGCGTGCAATCACTTGCTATTGCGCAAGGTGATGGTCTATAGTTATGTCATTTTTAATAGCTTATTTGTGTTACCAAAATTTACTATCCGAAAAGGGTCTATGGTTATGGAAAAATGCCATATTGCGATTGCTGGTTTAGGTGTGGTTGGCGCCGAAACAGCGCGTCACTTGATTGAAAGACAAGCCATTTTATCTGAAAAGACAGGCGTGCCTATGATGTTAAGTGCGGTCTCTGCCCGCTCTAAGGGTAAGGATAGGGGCTTTGATATGTCTGGCCTGACATGGTGCGATGACCCTGTGGCACTCACTAACATTGATGATATTGATATTGTTGTGGAATTAATGGGCGGCTCTGATGGGCCAGCATTGGCGCTTACAAAGGCGGCGCTTTCATCAGGCAAGCATGTTGTGACCGCGAATAAGGCAATGATTGCCCATCATGGGGCGGAACTGGCCAAATTGGCAGAGGATAACAATGTGCAATTATGCTTTGAATCATCTGTAGCAGGCGGTATTCCGGCTTTGAAAATACTGCGTGAAGGTCTTGCGGCAAATGAAGTCTCGTCTGTTGCAGGTATTTTAAATGGCACGTGTAATTACATCCTATCTGAGATGGAAGAAAAAGGTCTGGCATTTGATGATGTCCTCAAAGAGGCACAAGCGCTTGGCTATGCTGAAGCTGACCCAACATTTGATGTTGATGGAATTGATGCAGCACATAAATTAACCATTTTAGATGCCATTGCCTTTGGCAATGTTCCAGATTTTGAGAAATTATCAATCACTGGTATTCGTGATGTGACAGACTTTGATATCAGCTATGCTGGTGAATTGGGCTATCGTATCCGCTTGATTGGCCGCGCAACAGCTGGTGGCATGGCAAAAGTGGCACCAGTGCTTTTGCCAGAGGACTCAGCCCTCGCCAAGGTTACAGGCGCTTTGAATGCGGTCTATTATGAGGCAGAGCCTGTGAATGTTGTCTCAGCCACTGGCCCTGGTGCCGGTGCAGGGCCAACAGCCTCTGCTGTGTTAAGTGATATTTTGGATGTGGCATCACAAAGAAAGGCCTATTCATTTGGCAAGGCAGTCTCAGCGCTGAAGCCATCTACTGCCTCTCAGACAAATGCAGCAAAATCATGCTATTATCTGCGCCTTGAGGTGGCAGATCAATCAGGCGTTTTGGCTGAGGTCACAGATGTATTGAAAGCTCATGATATCTCTGTTGAGACCTTAATTCAAAAAGGGCATGAGACAGATGGTTCTGCGACTTTGGTGATGATTGTGCATGAGACTGATGAGGCGGCCATCTCACAAGCAAGCACAGCTTTAGCATCTGTCGCAACGGTTCATGGTGTATCAAGCAGTTTTGCAGTCATGCGATAGCAAATAAGGGATGTTAAATGGCACAGCTTCAAAGCGGTGAGACGTTTATCTCGCAATCTCTAACAGGTGCAGCCTGGCAGAGTGAGGCAAGTGCTGTGTCAGCAGATGTGATTGACCGCTATGGTCAGCTATTTGCCCAAAATACTGAAATGCCGCTTTTTATTGCTTCTATGCTGGCATCACGTGGTATCACGCCTGATACTATCGAGATGTTCTTAGAGCCTCGTTTGCGTGACTTGCTGCCTAATCCGTCTGCTTTTAAGGATATGGATAAGGCATGCGCTTTATTGGCTGAGACGATTATAGCGAAAAAGCCCATTGGTATTTTTGGAGATTATGATGTGGATGGCGCTTGTTCAGCCGCTATCTTCCACCGCTTTCTTCAGGCCTTTGGCGTTGTCGCACATATTCATATTCCAGATAGGTTCACCGAGGGCTATGGGCCGAATATCACCGCCTTGCAAAAGCTGAAATCAGAAGGGGCAGACTTATTGGTCACAGTTGATTGCGGCATTACCGCCCATCGCCCTTTGGCAGATGCAGATGAGATGGGCATGAAGGTGATCGTGATTGACCATCATCAGGCAGGGGCATCATTGCCGCGTGCTTTGGCTGTGGTGAATCCCAACCGCCTTGATGATGAAAGTGGCCAAGGCGCACTTTGTGCCGCCTCTATGGTCTTAATGACCTGCGTAGGCACAATGCGTACACTAAGAGAGCAGGGGTATTTTGACAGCACACAGCCACCAATTGATTTGCTGACATTGCTTGATTTGGTGGGGATGGCGACCATTTGTGATATCGTCCCGTTAACAGCGCTTAATCGTGCCTTTGTCAAACAAGGTCTGAAAATACTGAAAAAGCGGCAAAATGTAGGTTTGCGTCATTTGGCAGATCAAGCACGCTTAAACACACCGCCAACCGCCCATTCGTTTGGCTTTTTATTAGGGCCACGCATTAATGCTGGCGGGCGTATTGGCAATGCATCATTAGGGGCAAAGCTCTTATCAACCCATGATGATGCGATCGCTATGTCAATTTCACTTCAGCTTGATGATTTGAATAAGCAACGCAAAACAATCGAAGCTGATATTCAATCAGCCGCCATGCGACAGGCTGACGAGATTGTGGCAGCCGCTCCTGATACAAAGGTGTTAATTGTCTCAGGCATAGGATGGCATGAGGGTGTCATTGGTATTGTGGCAGGCCGTCTAAAAGATCATTTCCATCGCCCGTGCGTGGTGATTGCTTTTGATGAGAGTGGTCAAGGCAAAGGGTCTGCGCGCGGTATCCATGGGTTCTCGCTTGGCAATAATATTATGGCCGCACATCAAGCAGGCCTATTGCTTGGCGGTGGTGGTCATGCCATGGCGGCAGGCTTATCTATTGCACAAGAGAATCTTGAGGCCTTTAAGGACTTTATGAATGAGGCTTTTGAGCGTGAGGTTGGCGCGCTGCCACCACCAATGATGCGCTACACAATGCAAGCCCCTTTATCCGCCTGTCAGAAGGGGGCGGTGGATTGGCTTGATAAATGCGCACCCTTTGGCCCTGGCTTCTCAGAGCCTCGTTTATTGCTGCAGAATGTGACATTGGCTTATCCGCGTTGGATTGGGGCTGAAAAGCAACATTTTTCGGTTGAGCTGCGTGATGGGACAGGGGCAAAGCTTCGTGCCATATGTTTTAATTTGCGCCCTAAAACAAGCTTGGCTGATACATTAGAGCAATCTGATGGCCAGCTTTGTCACGTGATTGGCAAGTTAAAAGCGGATGATTATCGTGGTGGTGATGCCATTCAGTTCATGATGGATGATCTTGTTTTTGCATCATAATTAAGAAAGATATCATTTTTTCATAAAAACGCTTTTTATCGCTTGATTAATCCCTCGTGGTTTTGTAGATAATCAGCACAGCGAACGTGTCCCGTTCGTCTAGTGGTTTAGGACACCGCCCTTTCACGGCGGCAACACGGGTTCGAATCCCGTACGGGATGCCATCGTTT
>WTHV01000169.1 GCA_011525265.1 Alphaproteobacteria bacterium
AATACGCCCTGTGCCTTTGGATGAGTTCTTTGTTGCTTATGGTCAGCAAAACCGTGCTGAGGATGAATTTGTCAGCGCGCTCTTTGTGCCAGATTTACCAGCAGATACGCACTTTCATGCCTATAAAATATCAAAGCGCTTTGACCAAGATATCTCTGCTGTTTTGGTGGCAATGCGTGTCACAATAACAGATGGGATTGTCCATGATGTGCGTCTTGCCTTTGGTGGCATGGCCGCCACGCCAAAGCGGGCAAAGGCAGTGGAAGCTTTCATCATGGGGCAATCAATTGTGGCATTAGCAAGTGCTGATTTCACAGAGATGCTATCACAAGATTTTACGCCCTTATCTGATATGCGCGCCTCATCATCTTATCGTATGCAGGTCGCGGCAAATCTGGTGCGCAAATGTTTCATCAGCTATGAGACAGATGAGCCATTATATCTGGCAGGTGCGTCATGAGTAAGGCGCCGCTTCATCAGCCGCTTGCCCATGATAGTGCGGCCTTATATGTCACAGGGGCGGCACCATTTGTTGATGATAAAGCTATGCCAGAAGGGTGTTTATCAATCGCGCTTGGCCTATCACCTTGCGCGCATGGTACGATAAAGACCCTTGATCTCTCAAAGGTAGAGGCATCAGCTGGTGTTGTGCGTGTTTTGACAGTGGCAGATGTTGATGGGGTGAATGATGCCAGCCCCATTATGGGAGATGATCCCATCTTTGCCGAAGAGATTGTACATTATCACGGTCAGGTGCTCTTTGCGGTGGTCGCCCATACAGCCAAACAGGCGCGTGTTGCGGCGCAAAAGGCACAGGTTGATATTGCGCCTTTGCCTGCCATTTTGACAATTGATGAAGCGCTTGAACAAAATCAGCTTCTTGCACCACCAAAGGTGATAGAGACAGGTGATGTGAATAAAGCCTTGCAGAACGCGCCGCACCGCTTATCAGGGGTGATGTCAATCGGTGGGCAAGAACATTTCTATCTTGAAGGTCAGGGGGCGTGCGCTGTGCCAGATGAGGCAGGTGCTATGCAGATTTTTGCCTCAACACAGCACCCAACGGAAGTTCAACATAAGGTAGCAGATGCCCTTGGCGTGCCATTTCACCAAATCAGAGTTGATGTCAGGCGGATGGGTGGTGCCTTTGGGGGTAAGGAAAGCCAAGCCAATATGCCAGCCCTTATTGCGGCCATAGCAGCACGTAAAACTGGCCAAGCCACAAAGCTTATTCTTGACCGTGATGAAGATATGATGGTCACTGGCAAGCGTCATGATTTCAAAATCTCTTATGAGGTTGGCTTTGATGATACAGGCCGCCTGCTAGGGCTTGAGGTAGTACAAGCGTCACGTTGTGGGATGTCATTTGATTTATCCGCGGCCATTGCAGGGCGCGCAATGATGCATGCTGAGAATTGCTATTTCATCCCAGATGTCAAAATTACAAGCAAGATGTGCCGTACCAACACGCCTTCAAATACAGCATTTCGTGGCTTTGGAGGTCCGCAAGGCATGGTGGCGATGGAGCGCATCATTGATGAGGTCGCCCATTATCTGTCGTGCGATCCTATGCAGGTAAGAGCACGCAATTTCTATGCGGCCATGGGAAGTGATGAAGCAGGTCAGTTAACGCCCTATGGACAGCCGGTGAAGGATTCTATCATTGCAGGCCTATGTGATAGGTTGATGGGGACGGCTGATTATCACACAAGAGTAAAAGAGATTGTTGATTTTAATGCCAAAAACCAGTGGCAAAAGCGCGGCATTGCTTTGACACCTGTCAAATTTGGTATTTCATTTAATAAAACCATGCTGAACCAAGCAGGGGCGCTTGTTCATGTCTATACAGATGGGTCTGTGCATCTCAATCATGGCGGCACAGAGATGGGGCAGGGGCTATTTACCAAAATCAGGCAAATATGCGCCTATGGGTTTGGTATTGGGCCAGAGGCCGTTAAAATCACAGCAACAAGCACTGATAAGGTGCCAAATACCTCAGCCACAGCTGCCTCATCTGGAACAGATTTGAACGGCATGGCAACAGCTAATGCCGTAGCGGCAATACGAACACGTATGGCAGAGCATATTGCCCAATTGCATGATGCCAAGCCAGAGGATGTGCGTTTTGAAGAGGGGCAGCTGCATATTGGTTCAACAAGCCTTAGCTTTGCAAAAGCCGCCAATCTTTGTTGGCAAGGGCGTGTGTCATTATCAGCCACCGGTTATTATGCAACCCCTGATATTCATTGGGATGAAGAAGATGGCAAGGGCGCGCCATTTTATTATTTCGCTTATGGTGCGGCCGTAAGCGAGGTTATTTTAGATGTGCTGACAGGTGAAAGCCGTGTGTTGCGCGCTGATATTTTGCATGATGTGGGGCATTCGATTAATCCTGCGATTGATAAGGGGCAAATTGAAGGTGGTTTTGTGCAAGGTATGGGCTGGCTAACGACAGAAGAGCTTGTTTATGGCACAGATGGGCGCCTGCAAACACACGCGCCATCAACCTATAAAATCCCTGCCTGCTCTGACAGGCCAAAGGAGATGCATATCGCACTCTATGATAGTGGCGGCAACCCATCTGAGACAATCCATCGCTCTAAGGCGGTGGGTGAGCCACCTTTCATGCTTGCCATGTCCGTTCATGGCGCATTAAGCCATGCTTTGCAATCTCTCGGGCGGGCCTATCCTAATCTGCAAGCACCAGCTACGGCAGAACAAGTGTTGCGAGTCATTACCGCTATGAGTGGGTCAAACAGCTAATGGCTATCGCATGGCCGCACGCTATATTGGCATATCTTGAGCAAGAGCAATGTGTCGCCCATATCATGATTATAGCGGCAAAAGGGTCAACACCGCGCGGCATTGGCGCAGATATGCTTGTGAGTGCGCACGGCCAAGAGGGGACGATTGGCGGCGGTGCTATGGAATTTCAAGCCACAGAAATCGCAAGGCAGGCTTTTAAAAATAGGCCACAAGACGGATTTTCACGCTTTGTTGAAACCTTTGCCCTAGGCCCAGATTTGGGGCAATGTTGTGGGGGGCATATCACGATTTTATATGAAATATTCACCCCATCAGCCATGATTACTGTGCGTGATTTATGCGCCGTCACAGATAAGATGCTATGCCATGATATCACGTCACAAGATATAGCACGGCCTATCGATAGGGCGTTAACATCTGCCTATTTTGAAAAAGAGACACAGCATTATATCGCGCCAGTCACAACAGCGTCTAAAAGTCTTTATATCTATGGGGCAGGTCATGTTGGGCGCGCGTTGATCCCCCTATTGCAGGGCTTACAGCTCTCTGTCATATGGGTTGATACTGATAAAAGCCGTTTTCCTGATGATGTGCCTGATGATGTCACAATTGTGCCAGCCGCTGATATGGCTGTGGTGGCACATCATGCGCCGCAAGGTGCTTTTCATGTGGTTTTGAGTTATTCTCACCAGTTTGATGAGGCCATATGCCATGCGCTTTTGGCAAAGGGCGATTTTGGCAAGCTTGGCCTTATCGGGTCAGCCACCAAAAAGGCACGATTTGATAAACGCTTTTTACAAGCAGGCATTTCGCAAGAGCTGATTGATGCCTATCATTGTCCTGTCGGGCTTCGCGCTATCCAAGATAAATCACCAGCTCATGTGGCATTCTCTATCGCTGGGCAAATTGCCCAATGGATTGAAGATACCTGATAAACATTCCTGATTAGGGTCGTTTGGCAAGAAGTGCTCTTGCTGATTTATCGTGCTTTTCCAATAAG
>WTHV01000203.1 GCA_011525265.1 Alphaproteobacteria bacterium
GAAAAAGGCTGTGCCAAGTGGCAATAGGGCAGGCCAGCCAAATATCTCAAAGCTTGGCTGAATCACAATAATGGCGCCAACAAAACCGCCCATAATTGCCATTATACGCCGAATGCGGATGACTTCCCCTAAAAACAGCGCGGCCATGATGGTCAATATCATAGGCTCGATGAAGAAGATAGAAATCGCTTCAGCCATAGGAAGCGATTTTAAGGCTAAGAAGAATAACCATGTGGCAATCGCAAGGCAAAAGCCGCGCGCCGCTTCGGTGAGTGAAAATGAGTGTAAGGTCAGACGATGACCAAGCATCCGTAAAATGGGATAGAGCAACATCATCTGTATCATAAAACGGCCTGCCGATACTTCTGTGGCAGGCAGGGTTTGGCCAAGCCATTTGGCGCTTGCGTCCAACATAGGCAAAATTGCCATGCCGCAAATCATTAGCATGATGCCTCTGATATGGTCTTGATCAGTGGCTTTTTGCGGCCCGCGCAATGGGTTTAAATTTGATACTGGCAAGGCTGTGTTTCCTATTATGACCAACGTATAATGTCATCTTGCTGATACTCTCATAGAGTATTTCAAAAGAAAATCTTTATTCACAATCCTTGCCACGGGCAATGATGCCTTTTTGAATTGTTTGATGGGTATCATTTGGGCAAGAAAAGAAGTGAATTCCGCTGTAAACTTGTCTATAGTTAGGCAAAGAGCGAAACGAGGAGGCAGAGCATGTCGGAAACACTTTTGGAAAAATGTTTATCCCAAAATATCCGTATGACGTCTCAACGACAGATAATTATCAAAGTTATCGAAGAATCAGAGGATCACCCTGATGTTGATTTGATGTATCGCCGCTCTGTTGAGATTGATGACACGATTTCTATTGCCACCGTCTATCGCACTGTCAAATTGCTTGAAGAGGCAGGCGTGATTGAACGGCTTGAATTTGGTGATGGTAGAGCGCGCTATGAGGAATCTGGCGAGCATCATGAGCATCTTGTGGATGTTGAAACAGGTGAAGTGATCGAATTCTACCATGAAGCACTCGAAGAGATGAAGCGCAAGGTTGCGGAAGAGATGGGCTATGAGCTTGTTGATCACCGCCTAGAGCTTTTTGGGCGCAAGAAAAAATAACGCAAGCACTGTTTTTAAAAGCACCTCTTTTTTTGAGAGTCGCTCTCGTTAAAAAATCAATGACCCTAAGAAAGCCGTAATGTCATAAAGCTATGAGTGAACAGTCCTCCCAAGCGAATAATGCGCCAAAGATTATGGCTTTTTCAGCGTTAAAAGAGCAGCGCAAAATTGTGTGTCTGACAGCCTATACTGCCTCTATGGCAAGCCGCCTTGATGCGCATTGCGATCTGTTGCTTGTGGGGGATTCTGTGGCGATGGTTGTCTATGGCGAGGATACGACAAACACAGCAACGATTGAGATGATGATCCGCCATGGAAAGGCGGTGAAAAAAGCAACCTCTAAGGCTGTTATTGTGGTCGATATGCCGGCAGGAACATATGAGGATTCATCCAATTGGGCGGTGGATAACGCCCATCAAATAGCCTCTCACACACAAGCAGATGCGGTTAAGCTTGAAGGGGGCGAGGCGCTCGCACCGCATGTTGCCGCGATTGTTCAATCAGGCATTCCTGTTATGGGGCATATTGGTCTGCTGCCGCAACAAGTCTCTAGCCCAGATGAATTTCGCGTTACAGGCAGAGATTCGCTAGAAGAAGAGCAATTGCTTCGCGATTTAAAAGCGCTTGAAGCGGCAGGATGTTTTGCGATTGTTATTGAATGTGTGGTCGAAGAGGTCGCGCGCAGGCTGGCAGAAGCCGCAACTGTGCCAGTTATTGGCATTGGCGCCTCTCCTGCCTGTCATGGTCAGATTTTGGTCACAGATGATTTGATCGGTATGTATGATAAATTTACGCCAAAATTTGTGCGAAAATATAGCACGCTATCAGACTCCATCGATTCAGCTGTGGCCTCATATCGTGAAGATGTCCTCAAAGGGGATTTCCCAAGCGATAAAGAATGTTTCATGAAACGATAAAGTGACCTGTCTGTCATGATAAGCTGTTATAAGATAATCCAAGAGATGCAAGCGGCGGTATCACAATGGCGTGCTGAGGGCTTGCGCACAGCATTGGTGCCAACCATGGGCGGCTTGCATGAGGGGCATTTGGCGCTCGTTAAAGCGGCCATGAAAACGCATGATAAGATTGTGGTCTCTTTATATGTGAACCCTACGCAATTTGCGGCACATGAAGATTTGGATAAATATCCCCGCCAACAAGAGACAGATTTAGCGCTTTTGGCACAGCTAGGCGATAAGGTCTGCGCCTTTGCACCTGATAGCCTCTATCAAGAGGATCATGCGACTTTCATTACGCCGCAAGGCTGCGCATTGCCGCTCGAAGGCGTGCATCGCCCTCATTTCTTTCAAGGTGTTGCAACGGTTGTGATGCGCCTGTTTCAGACTGTGCCAGCTCATAGCGCTTATTTTGGGGAAAAAGATTTCCAACAGCTTGCTGTCATTCGCCAGATGGTGCGCGATTTTAACTGGCCTATTACCATTCATGGTGTGCCAACAATGAGGGCATATGATGGGCTGGCTTTATCATCTCGCAATGCGTATCTTTCTGCCGCTGATCGTGCGATTGCGCCGCGTCTCTATCAGCTTATGCAATCTTGCGCGCAAGATGTTGCCTCTGGCATAGCGCCTGATGCGGCTTGTGCAAAGGCCATCACAACCCTTCAAGCCGAAGGCTTTGGCGCGATTGATTATCTTGCCTTCCATGATGCCCTCTCATTGCAGCCGACAGATAAGGTGACAGCCTCAACACGCCTAATGGCGGCATTATGGCTTGGGGAAACGCGGCTGATTGACAATGACTCTTTTGAAAATTTGTGCAATGCACAATAAATAAACGCCTCTATATTATTTCCAAATAAGAAACAGTGCGTTCTCAAATCAGAAAAATTCCATGATTTAGGCAAAAAAAGGGTCGTGAGACAAACTCACGACCGAGTATAGGGAGGAAACACAAAAAATAAATTGTGCAGCGCGATACATACATGGGATGCTAGAAATAGTCAACAAAAAAATAAAAAAAGTTTCTTTTCTTTTTGTGGTGATAATTATAAGGGCAAAAGCGCCATAATATCAGCTTTGGTTGCCCCGTCTTGGCGCAATGTGGCAAGTGATTTTGCATCATCGCGCTTTGCCAATCTTTTGCCTTTGTCATCTGTGATGAGCGGGTGATGATCATAAAGCGGCGTTGGCAGAGATAGGATATGCTGCAAGATACGGTGGATGTGAGTCTGATGGAATAAATCCTCACCTCTCGTCACAAGGCTTATGGCCGTATCATAATCATCCAATACAACAGACAAATCATAAGAGGTGCCAATATCACGGCGGGCAATGATGGTGTCATTCATCTGATCCCACGGGATATGTTGGGTCCCCTTATGAGCATCATGCCAGCTAAGGTCTGGGGCTGTTTTACGTATTTTTGCCATATCAAGGCGCCATGCTGGCACTGTGCCAGCCTTTTGACGTGATTGTGCCTCTGTCTCATCTATAGCGCTCTTTAATGAGGGGGCTTTTATCTTAAGGTCAGCCTTATCATCGCCCGAACCGTCACCTGAACCATGAGGCGCTGATAGAATCGCATCAACCTCGCGCCGTGTCAGGAAGCACGGATAGATAAGCTCTTGTTCTTGCAAATAGGAGAGGGCGCTTTGATACCGGTCTG
>WTHV01000266.1 GCA_011525265.1 Alphaproteobacteria bacterium
CTTGTTGCTGATTTGTTTGATGCTGTTCCTGAATTGGATAAAGCGCTTTAAGCCAGTGCATAAACAGTCATTTTCAAGCCGTGCGAGGGGTATCACTTGCACGGCTTTTTTAATGGCTAATCATAAATAGCATCTACGATCTCTGCCATTACCGCCTCATCTGCCCATGCGGCAGGGCCTTGGATAAGGAAAATCTTATCTCTATCTGCAGAGATCAGATAGGTGCTTGGCAGACCTCTTACGCCTAAGGCACGTGCCCATGTAGACTCAGGATTATAGGCTGAGATCACATCCGCAATGCCAAGCTCATCAAGGAAGTTTTGCGCATGATCATGACCTTTGCGGTCAACCGAAATTAAGGCCACGCTGATAGCGATATCTGCTGCCTTAAACGCACGCGAGGCCTCTGCCAAATCTGGTAATTCATGGACACATGGTGCACACCAGCTTGCCCAAAAATTCACAATGAGCGCCCCGTCATGATCTGCGATAGAAAAATTTGTACCATCCTTTGTGGCAAGTGTTTCTGTTGGGAAAACAGTCTCATGAGCTGGCTTTAGCGGCAATGCTGTTTGCGCAAATGCGCTGCTATGGCAGGCTAGACAGAGGCCGATCACACTTACTACAAGCCACGCCAAGCCGCCTGGAAAAGAGGCAAAACCTGTTTTTTTCTGGTAAAATGTGAAATTCTGCCTATAAATCATGTCTCTATAAGGAGCCTTTTTGATGTCTGAAAACGAAACTGGAAAATCTGCCATCTGGGGTGGTCGCTTTGCAGGCGGGCCATCACAGCTTATGCAGGATATTAACGCCTCTATTAGTTATGATCAAAAACTATATCGTCAAGACATTGCTGGGTCAAAGGCACACGCCTCTATGCTCACAGCTGCTGGCATTTTGTCTGCCGAAGATGAGGCCGCTATTCATCAAGGGCTAAGCACCATTGAGGCAGAGATTGCAGAAGGTAAATTCACCTTCCAAGAATCGCTTGAAGATATTCATATGAATATCGAGACAAGATTATCAGAATTAATTGGTGATGCCGCACGCCGTTTGCATACAGCACGTTCACGCAATGACCAAGTAGCAACTGATTTGCGCCTATGGTTGCGTGACAGAATTGATGAAATTGATACAGCCCTTGGCCATTTGCAAGATGCGTTACTAACACAAGCGAGCGCTCATGCCGAAACCTTAATGCCAGGCTTTACCCATTTGCAAACAGCACAGCCTGTGACATTTGGTTTCCATTTAATGGCCTATGTTGAAATGATTGGCCGCGATAGAGGCCGTATGCGTGATTGCCGTGGCAGGGTTAATGAAAGCCCGCTTGGTGCGGCTGCATTGGCAGGGACATCTTTCCCGATTGATAGGCATATGACAGCCACAACATTAGGCTTTGCACGCCCGATGGAAAATGCCATGGATGCCGTATCATCACGTGATTTTGCGGTTGAGTTTTTGGCTGCCGCTGCCATTTGTGCGACACATCTCTCTCGGCTTGCAGAAGAGATTGTGATCTGGTCAACAGACCGGTTTGCCTTTATCAGCCTATCAGATGCCTTCACCACGGGCTCATCAATCATGCCACAAAAACGCAATCCTGATGCGGCAGAACTTGTCCGTGCAAAGCCGGGGCGTATTATGGGCGGGCTTATCACTTTGCTGACCGTGCTAAAAGGTCTGCCTTTGGCCTATGGCAAGGATATGCAAGAAGATAAAGAACCAGTCTTTGATGCTGAAGCCAATCTGATGCTTGCCATCACCGCCATGACAGGCATGATTGCTGATATGACAGCCAAGCCAGAAGCCATGGCTGAAGCCTTAAAAGCTGGCCATCCCACAGCCACAGATCTCGCTGATTTCATGGTACGTGAATGTGCAATGCCATTTCGTGATGCGCATCATGCTTCTGGGTCAATCGTCGCCCTAGCAGATAAAAAAGGATGCACCTTAGAAGATTTGACCTTTGACGAAATGGCAGAAGTCGAACCACGGCTGACAAAAGATGTCATGGGCTTTTTGTCTGTAAGCGGTGCGGCCGCCGCACGCACAAGCTTTGGCGGTACAGCACCTGATGAAGTGCGTCGCCAGATTGCCAGCGCACGTGCAACGTATAATCTTGGCAAAGAATAAGGGGAAAATTATGCGTCTGACAAAAACAATCATGGCTCTTTTGCTAAGTGTTGGCTTGCTGGTTTCTGTATCAGCTTGCGGTAAGCGCGGTGATCCTGTCCGCCCATCTGATGTTGTAACAGCATCATCTGAATAGGGGAAACACATGCCTTTTACCTATGATGAAGACGGTCTTTTATGCGCCGATGGTCACCCAACAAGTGAACTTGCACAAAAGTTTGGTACGCCCCTTTATGTTTATTCTGCTGATGGCTTCCTTGCACATCTTGCTGCCTTTCAACAAGCTGTGGCACCGGTGAATGGTAAGGTGCATTTTGCCGTCAAAGCTAATGCAAATTTGGCACTCTTATCTCTTATGGCACAACAAGGTGCTGGGGCTGATATCGTCTCTGGTGGTGAGATGCAACGCGCGCTAGCAGCTGGCATTGCGCCGCAAGATATCGTCTTTTCAGGCGTCGGCAAAACAGATGATGAAATCCGTCTCGCATTGGCAAAAAATATTGGCCAAATTAATGCAGAATCGCCTGAAGAAATTAAGCATATTGAGGCAATTGCCTCTGAATGGGGCCTAAAAGCACCTGTTGCTATTCGTGTGAATCCTGACATTGATGCCAAAAGCCATGAGAAGATTTCAACAGGTCAAAAATCAACAAAATTTGGTATTCCCATCGCCACAGGTGAAGCTGAAGCTGTTTATGACTATATCCACAATTCCCCCCATTTAGTGGCACGCGGCCTAGCGGTTCATATTGGCTCTCAATTAACTGATTTAGCACCTTTCAAAGCTGCCTATCAGACATTAATTGCACTTGCTGATGGTTTCCGCGCAAAAGGGTATGATGTACCAATTCTTGATTTAGGTGGTGGTCTTGGCATTGATTATCATGGCGAGGAAACACCGGATTTTGCGGCCTATGGCGCGCTTGTCTCATCCCTATTTTCAGGGCTTGATTATCAGCTTGGCTTTGAGCCAGGCCGGTCTATTGCGGCTGATAATGGCATTTTATTGACCTCTGCCCTTTATACCAAAGCCAGTGAGGAAAAAGACTTCATCATTGTCGATGCGGCCATGAATGATTTGCTGCGCCCAACCTTATATGAAGCCTATCACCGTATTGAGCCTATCCAGCAATCTAATCGTGCTAAGCGCTTATCAGATATTGTTGGCCCTGTATGCGAGACAGGTGATTATTTGGCACGCGGGCGTGATTTCCCATCAGTTGAATCAGGCGAGGTGGTCGCTGTTTTTAATGCTGGGGCCTATGGGTCGGTGATGGCATCAAATTATAATACACGCGCTATGCCAGCAGAAATCTTAATCCACCAAGGCGAAGTGCATTTGATTAAGCCACGCAAAACCATCGAGGATTTGCTGAATGACGAGCATAATCCTTTTGCAGAATAATCATGGTTATTGATTAAGGCGTATCGCAAGCGGGGAGACAAAAATCTCTGCTTGTTCGGTATCTTCAATTGTCAGCTGAAGAAAAAAGCGCGTTACATCATTGCCATTAATAAAGCTATCATCTGGCTGGATAACTTGGGTGAACAGCACAACGCCATCATCATCATTAATCGTCAAACGCATCGGCGCAGCATGCGTGCGAAAAGCG
>WTHV01000004.1 GCA_011525265.1 Alphaproteobacteria bacterium
ATCCTATCGCATTTATACGCACAGGAACCGGACGCTAAGATAGAAGCAACAGCCAAGGTCTCGCAATCTGCCAAGATAGGCGAGAATGTCTCAATCGGTGATTATGCGGTTATCGAAGATGGCGCTGAAATTGGCGATGATTGTGTTATTGGAGCGCATGTGCTGATTGGCAAAAACACCCATATAGGTGCAAAAAGCCATATTCACGCCCATAGCGTTATAAGCTTTGCAAACATTGGTACATCCGTTGTTATTCATGCTCATGCTGTCATAGGTAAATCAGGCTTTGGGTTTGAGATGACTCCAAATGGCGCTGTGATGATACCGCATCTTGGCATTGTGGAAATAGGGGATCATGTTCACATTGGCGCGCATACGGTGATTGATAAAGCTGTGCTTGGAACCACAAGCATTGGCGCACATGTGATGATCGATAATCATGTGCATATCGCGCATAATGTGCAAATTGGTGAGAAAGTCATCATATTAGCGCAGGTTGGAATAGCTGGCAGTGCTGTTATTGGTAAAAATGTCATCATTGCCGGTCAAGTAGGTGTAAAAGACCATGTCACAATCGCGGATGGAGCGATTATCCTATCTGCTGCTAAGGTGATAAAAGATATAGATAAAGCTGGCACCTATGCAGGATATCCTGCTATTCCAGCAAAACAACAATGGCGTGAACAAGCCGCCATTCGGCGCCTTGTCGCAAAGAAGGTCAAAGGGGATTAAAAGATGTCACAAGCAATTACGGAAATGGATTATGGCGCGGTTCTAAAGGCGATACCGCATCGCCCTCCATTTTTACTGATTGATAAGGTTGTTGATATTGTGGCTGATGAAAGCGCTACTGGCATCCGTGCTGTCAGCAGTAATGAGCCTTATTTCGCCGGCCACTTTCCAGGTCATCCTGTTATGCCTGGCGTATTGATTGTCGAAGCGCTAGCCCAAACAGCCGCTTGCCTTGTATCAGCGACTTTGGGAGATGAGACAGAGGATAAGTTGGTTTTTTTCACAACCATTGATGGGGTGAAATTCCGCAAGCCTGTCTTGCCTGGCTGTTTGCTAGAGCTAAAGGTGAAGAAAGTCTCTGCGAGAGGTCCGTTATGGAAATTTACTGGCGAAGCCCATGTCGAGGGTAAGAAAGTAACAGAGTGCCAATTCTCAGCTATGATGATTGACCCACAAGCCTAGTAAAGGGGCGTCTGTTATGTCACATATACATCCTACCGCCATTATTGATGAAAGCGCCCAAATTGCTGATACGGTCTCAATTGGGCCTTATTGCATCATTGGCCCTCATGTAACGATTGCTGAGCATTGTGTTTTGCACGCCCATGTTGTGATTGAAGGGCGGACAAGCATTGCCGAGAATTGTGAAATCTTCTCCTTTGCCTGTCTTGGTAAAGCGCCTCAGCATTTGCGATATGATGGTGAGGATACCGCGCTTATCATTGGTAAAAACAACATTATCAGAGAACATGTCACTATGCATATCGGCACAATGCTTGATAAGGGCAAAACGATTATCGGCGATAATGGTATGTTCATGGTCTCTAGCCATGTTGCGCATGATTGTGTGGTGGGAGATAATTTTATTTTGGCACAAAATGCGGCCTTAGGTGGTCATTGTGTGGTAGGCGATAATGTCTATTTTGGGGCTTATTCAGCAGCACATCCCTTTGTGCGTGTTGGTGATAGTGCCATTATTGGCGGGATGACAGCCGTTGTGGCAAATGTCATTCCCTATGGCAATGTTTATGGTGAGCGCGGCTATTTGCAAGGCGTAAACCTCATTGGGATGAAGCGCCGCGGTATGTCAAAAGATGATATGCGTCTTGTAAAACAGGCTTATGACCGCATCTTTACCGCAGAAGGCATTTTCCAAGATAATGTTGAGGCTGTCAGGGGTAGCCATGGGGATGTTCCCGCTATTAAGCATATTTTGGACTTTATTAAATCCAACAGCGACCGCGCCCTTTGTTTGGCGAAGAAGGATTAGATGCAAAAATTAGGAATTGTTGCAGGGGCAGGGGCACTGCCTGCGTTAATAGCGCAAATGACGCTCGCAAAGGGGTTAACGCCTGTTATAGTGACGATTGATGGGCATGAACACAGTGATTTTTCGCCCCTTGAGACGCAAGGCTTTGGCCTGACACAAATTGAATCCATCATTGGCCATTTTCAATCACAAGATGTCAGCGATATTGTGATGGTTGGTAAGGTTGAGCGCCCTGTTATCACGGCCGATACAGTCATTGACGCCACATCAGCCAAGTTGCTTCAAGAGACTTTACCCCATGGTGATGATGCGGCATTACGTGCAATTTTACAGGTTGTTCAGCAAGCAGGGTTGCGTGTTCTGCCAGTTGCCAGTCTTGTGCCAGACCAAAAACTGCCTGTCGATTATGATAATCAACAAGGTCAGCCAACTGATAAAGATAGTATCTCATTAGCGGTGAAGGCCCATAAACGCCTCAGCCCCCTTGATGTTGGTCAGGCTGTTTTTGTGCAAGCGAACAGAGTGCTTGCAATCGAAGCAGCTGAAGGCACTGATGAAATGATAAAGCGTGCAGGAACATTGGTGTCTAATGATGGCCATTGCGTGTTTTTCAAAGCAAGCAAGGTTACGCAAAATAAATTGCTAGACCCGCCTGTCATTGGCCTTGATACCATTCAAAATTGTATCACTGCAGGGGTAAATACCATTGCGATTGAGGCAGAACATTGCCTGTTAGCCGCACCTTTGCCACAGATTGAGGCACTATGTGCGGGGCATGATATTCGTCTTGTATCTGTTACCATATATGAGGAACAAGCCTAATGGCGCGGCTTGCTTACATTCTTGCAGGCGAGCCTTCTGGTGATAAAATTGCGGCAAGCCTGATGCGGTCACAAAAAGCCGCTTATGAATTTCATGGTATTGGCGGCCCGCTTATGGCCAATGAGGGGCTGAAAAGTCATCATGATTATAGCCAGCTTCAGATTGTGGGGCTTGGTGATGCTATCCGCCATTATGGCGCGTTAAAAAAATTACTGAATAATCTTGTTGATGATGTCTCTCGCTTGCGCCCTAAGGTGATTTATACCATTGACGCGAAGGGCTTTTCACTTCGTTTTGCCAGAGCGGTTAAACAGCGCATGACACAAGAGGGCTGGTACGCACAGCTTGTGCATATTGTGGCGCCGACCATTTGGGCCTATGGCAAGGGGCGCGCAAAGGCATTTGAAGAGGCGTTTGATGCGATGCTTTGTCTGTTCCCTATGGAAAAGGGGTGTTTTGATGAGAAGGCGCTAAAAACCGCCTATATTGGCCACCCTGCGGCTTATCATGCACAAACAGACAGGCAAGCGCCTCACGGCAAGCCGCAGAAATGCCTTATCTTACCGGGGTCTCGCAAAAGTGAAATACTCTCTTTGTTGCCGATATTCCTTGAGGCAGCAAAAGACCTGCAATCTCGCCTTGATGTGCATTTTACCCTTGTCACTATCGAGCCACAAAGAGCGCTAATCTCTGATATGATTAGTCAGAGCGGTGTGTCTGTTCGTCTTTTAACTGGTCAAGATGCGCTTGATGAAGGGTTTGCCACACATAATATTATGCTAGCTGCCTCTGGCACAGTAACACTTGAAGCGGCACTAGCTGGCATAGCGGGAATTGTGGCCTATCGTTTAAACCCGCTTGTGGCATTTTTAATGAAGCAGCGTTTTTACCAATCAGACCCTGTTTTGCC
>WTHV01000143.1 GCA_011525265.1 Alphaproteobacteria bacterium
ATATCACTTTGGCAAGCGGTATATGGCAAAGCCAGCTTCATGCCATTAACGAGCAAGGGGCTGATTATGGGCGCTCTTCCATAGGGGCAGGGCAGAAGGTGAATGTGGAATTTGTATCTGCTAACCCTACAGGCCCCCTTCATGCCGCCCATGCAAGAGGGGCTATTTTTGGTGATAGCCTTGCGCATTTGCTTGAATTTGCTGGCTTTGATGTGGTGCGCGAATATTATGTGAATGATGCTGGCACACAAGTGGATGTTTTGGCACGCTCTGCCTATTTGCGCTATTGTGAAGCGTTTGGCGAAGATATAGAAATCCCAGCTGGTCTCTATCCCGGTGATTATCTAAAAGAGGTTGGCGTTGCCTTAAAAGACAAATTTGGTGATAGCCTAAAAAGCCAGTCAGAAGATACCTATCTGCCTGTAGTGCGTGAATTTGCCATTGCGCAAATAATGGATGGCATTAAGGCAGATTTGGTACGCCTTGGTGTCTCAATGGATTTATATAGCTCAGAGCGTGCGCTAACGACAACAGGCAAGGTTGATGAGGCAATTGCGCATCTTTCACAGCAAGGGTTGGTCTATCGCGGTGTGTTAGAGCCGCCTAAAGGGCAATTGCCTGATGATTGGGAAGAGCGCGAACAGCTGTTATTCAAAGCCACTGATTTTGGGGATGATGTTGACAGGCCATTACAGAAATCTGATGGAAGCTGGACCTATTTTGCCTCTGATATTGCTTACCACTTTGATAAATGGCAAAGAACGAATGGCACAATGATTGATGTTTGGGGCGCCGATCATGGTGGCTATGTCAAACGTATGAAGGCCGCTGTTAAAGCAACCTCAGGCCAAGATAATCAATTGGACGTGAAATTATGCCAGCTTGTGACATTGCTTGATAATGGCCAGCCTGTGAAAATGTCCAAAAGAGCCGGAACCTTTGTGACTTTGTCTGATGTCATGGATGCGGTTGGTGCGGACGTGATGCGTTTCATCATGTTAACGCGCCGCAATGATCAGTCACTTGAGTTTGATTATGCCAAAGTAACAGAGAAAAGCCGTGAAAACCCTGTTTTCTATGTGCAATATGCCCATGCAAGAGCGCGTTCTGTGTTCCGTCAGGAAGATGCCATAGCGGAATTTGCTGATGGCGATCTAAGCCTCCTAAAAGATGATTTAGAAGTGCGCCTTATCAAGCAATTAATAAGCTGGCCACAAGTGATTGAGGCAGCGGCCAAAATGCATGAGCCGCACCGTATCGCCTTCTACCTGATGGATTTAGCGGCTGCTTTCCATGGCTTATGGAATGGGGGACGTGATAATCCATCATTGAAATTCATTCAGACAGATAATGCAGAGGTAACAAAAGCGCGTATGGTTCTTGTCAACGCTACCTCAAACGTGATTAGATCAGGTCTAAATTTGCTGTCAATTCAAGCCGCAGAGGAGATGTAGGTTCATGCGTGAAGGGGATGAGGCACGAGCAAGCTTTTCACCTGCTATGATAATAGCGCTGATTGTGGCTGTTGGTATCGCGGCCGCCATTGGGACATATGTCACACAGATGGTATCAGATAATGCGCCAGTTGATGTGGTGGTTTTGAAATCAGATGTGGTTGATTATAAAACCAAACCAGAAGAAGTCAGTGCAAAACCAGATGCTGGTGCACAATCATCTGTGATGACAATGCTTGATGAGTTGAATGCCAGTAAAGATGATGTCGAAGTGCTGTCATTAAAACCAGATGCCCCCGAGATGCCAGAAGTCGCTATTCCATCTGAGGCAGAAACAGATGAAAAAGACGCTGTGACAGAGGTGGCAGAAAATCAGGCTCAGAGTGCGAAAATCGCCAAGCCTGGTGCAACACCAGATAAGCCTGAAACGAAAAAAGAGGCCGAAAAAGAGGCTGATAATGCCGGTGGGAATGCCAGTGAGAATAACAGTGAGGAAAATGGGGCGGCAAAACCGCTTAAGCGCCCGATTAAGCCACTTGTGATTGAAAACCCTGTTGCAAAAGGGCCATCTATGATGGTTCAGCTTGCCGCATTCCGCAATCAGGAAAAGGCAGAAGAAGTTGCCGCTCTTTTAACAGAAAAGCACAAAGACCGTCTGCAAGGCTTAAGCCTTGGCATCATGCAAGCTGATACAGGTAGTTCTGGTATATTCTGGCGTGTGACAACAGAGCCGTTGCCAACCGAAGATGCACGCACCCTATGTGATAATCTCAAACGTGCTGGCCAAGATTGTATTTTCCGTAAAGTCACGGTGCAATAATCCGCTGACAATGAAATAGTGCTGTAGATAAGATGACTGATATCACCTTCGAAGATGACACAAGCCAAGCACCTGTTGATGGTGACCAACAGCTTGGTCTATTTGTAAATCTTGAAGGATTTGAAGGGCCTATTGATTTATTGCTCTCTTTGGCGCGTGAGCAAAAGGTGGATTTAACAAAGATAGCTATTCTGCCATTAGCAGAACAATACCTGTCTTATATTACCACAGCGCGCGAATTAAATCTTGAAGTGGCGGCTGATTACCTTGTGATGGCGGCATGGCTGGCTTATCTGAAATCGCGTTTACTTTTGCCTGAAATTGAAGCGGAAGGCGATGAAGAAGTCATTGATATGACAGATGCATTGCGCTATCAGCTCCTTCGTCTTGAAGCAATGCAAACAGCTGCCAAAAGGCTAGCCTCATTGCCGCGATTGAACCGTGCGCGCTTTGCCAGAGGTATGGAAGAATATTTTTCAAAGACAGAACGCCCTTTATGGACAGCCACACTTTATGATTTGCTATCTGTCTATGGTGAGATGCGCTCGCAAGATGAAGCACAAACTTTGACCATTGCGGCAACAAGATTATATTCGGTTCAAGAAGCTTCTGGGCGTTTGCGCCATTTGCTAAAAACAGCGCCAGGATGGACAGTCTTAGAGCAATTCCTGCCGCCAAATCTGAAACAGCCGCTTGATAAACGCTCTGCTATGGCGTCTCATTTTGTCGCGTCTCTTGAATTGGCAAAAGAGGGTGTGGTGAATTTGCGCCAGCAATCACATTATGGGCCGATTTATTTGCGGATGAAGGAGTTGTCATAAGATGACGAAATCTTATACAGAGTTTCCAGAAGCCCTTTTGCAGAAATCTAAGGTCGTTGAGGCTGTTATTTTTGCAAGTGCCGTGCCTGTAAAAGCGCGTGATTTGGTTGCATATCTTGCGGATGAAAGTGAATTATCGGCTGTCATCTCAATCATTGAAGAACGTTATGGCGCTTTTTCAGGTGTGGAATTGGTGCGCCGTGAAGATGCTTATGCGTTTCGCACGCGCCCAGAGATTGCAGAAGCGCTATCGATTGACCGGCAGGTTGAGCGCCCCTTGTCACGTGCTGCCATGGAAGTATTGGCTATCATTGCCTATCATCAACCTGTCACTCGTGCTGAGATTGAGGAGATCAGAGGTATCAGCCTATCGAAAGGGACGATGGATATCCTGCTTGAGATTGGCTGGATTAAACCAAAAGGGCGCAGACGCACTCCGGGACGGCCTTTAACATGGGGCACAGCACCCGCCTTTTTGGATCATTTCGGCCTTGAGGCACTTGATGCCTTGCCTGGTATGGAAGAATTAAAATCATCTGGTCTGCTTCGCAAAGGCATTGTTCTTGGTGGCCTTGGTGAGGGGGATAATCAAACCGGTCTCGACGCAGATGAAGATGATGCGATCGGCTCTGATGAAGATTTGCTTGAAATGGCATTTGATGAAACTGAATTTGCAGATGAGGATAGATGAAACAGCTTTCTTTTAAGAATATCAGCCATTCCTATGCGGATATGCCATCTGTAAAAGATATCTCTTTTACGATTCAAGCAGGAGAAGTGGTGTCTCTTTTAGGGCCAAGCGGTTGTGGCAAATCCACAATGTTACGCTTAGCAGCAGGCTTGGAAAGACCACAAAAAGGTAAAATAATTCAAGATGATACGGTGATATCCTCACCTGATTTTGCACTTGATCCCTCACTGCGGGGTGTGGGATTAGTCTTTCAAAATTATGCGCTATTTCCCCATCTAACTGTGCTTGAGAATGTGTGCTATGGGCTAAAAGGCAAAAAGAAAGATAATGTGGCCTTGGCAGAAGAGGTCATGGCGGATTTTGATATTTTGCCATTAGCCGAAAATTATCCCAGTGAATTATCAGGTGGCCAGCAACAACGTGTAGCATTAGCCAGAGCTGTTTGCCCCGCGCCAGATTTGGTATTGCTAGACGAGCCTTTCTCTGGCCTTGATACGAGATTGCGTGAACGTATCAGAGACAGGCTACTCCACGTCCTGCGGGAAAAAAACATTGCCGCATTAATGGTCACACATGATGCCGAAGAAGCGATGTTTATGTCTGATAAAATCGTGGTGTTAGAAAAGGGGCAGGTGGCACAAATTGGCACGCCACTAGAAGTGTATCGCTCACCACAATCTTCATTCGTTGCAACATTCTTTGGTGAGGCAAATCAATTCTCTAGCGCTGTCTCACAAGGCGTTATTACGTCTGTGCTTGGCCCGATAGATGCCTCACAATTTGCTGATGGCACAAAGGTTGAAGTTGTAATCCGCAACGAGAATCTGACCGTTTATGACACAAAGCATGATCATTGCTCGCCAACGCCTTTCACTATCATGGAAACACATCTTTTGGGCAGTAATACCCTTGTCCACCTATCTGATAAGAAAGATGATAGCGGGCATCATTTTCATGCCAAAATACCTGGGTTAAATTTCTTTGAAGTTGGCGCAACGGTCTATTTATCCGCCGCACAAAGTGACATCTTCTTATTTGAATCATCAAATGGTTAAGGGGCTATAAATGCGCTTTTTTGCACATCAGCGCTTTCTTTATTGCCCCTTGAGAATGCGCACCCTATAGTGTGGTAATAATTTTGGATTTTTTAGCAGAGAAAAGAGGCTGAAGATGGGTTTTACAAGTATTTGGCATTGGATCATTGTCCTTGCAGTTGTTCTTATTTTATTCGCGCGTCCAGGGAAAATTTCTGGGATCATGGGTGATTTCGGTAAGGGCTTGCGCAACTTTAAAGATGGCGTAAAAGGTGATGAAGAGGGCGAAGCTGAAGTCGAAGCAGAAGCTGTACCAGCACCAAAGAAAAAAGCAGCTAAGAAGCCTGCTAAGAAAGCCGCTCCAAAGAAGAAGGCAGCCAAGAAAGCAGCAAAAAAGCCAGCGAAGGCAGCAGCGAAAAAAGCCGCTAAAAAGCCTGCTAAGAAAGCAGCGAAAAAAGCAGCGAAAAAAGCCGCTAAGAAGTCTTAATAACGCTAGATACAACATGATCTGATAGGGCAGTTTTGCCCTATCTTTTATGTATGTGGCTTTTATGTATGTGGCTTTATTAACAGGTCGTCACACCTTTAGGGTAATTTCAAGGATTTAACGAATGTTTGATTTAGGCTGGCAGGAATTTTTGATGGTCGCTGTGGTGCTCATGCTTGTCGTGGGGCCAAAAGACTTGCCGCGCATCTTACGCAGTTTTTCGCAATTAATGCGTAAAGCCAAATCTATGGCACGTGAATTTACCTCATCATTAGAAGATGTGGCCCGCCAAGAAGAGTTTAAAGATGTCAAAGACATTCTCTATGATGCCAAAGAAGGCAATTTTGATGAGATGGCGAAAATCATTGGCGGCGATATTCAAGAAGCAGCCGAAGATATCAAAGCCTCGGCCGATCTTGATGACTTTGAAGATGATATAAAAGAGATTGCAGGCAAAAAAGCACCGAAAGCATCCCAAAAGAAAAGCGCAAAAAAGCCGGCGAAAGCAAAAGGTAAGACCAGTGCAAAAACGGGCGCAAAAACAGGTGCAAAGACAGCAAAAAAGGCAAAAGCATCTACTTAAACGTGATGCGTTTTAATTGTTAAGAGAAGCATATTATGGCTGACGAACGTGAAAATGACGCGCTAGAAAACGCAGAAGGTGAAATGACCATCATTGGTCATTTAACAGAGTTACGCAATCGCATAGGCATTGTGTTCGCCTGTTTTATTGTGATGTTCATCGTATCTGTTATTCGCCCTTTTGGTGAAGGCTCACAAAGTATTGCTGATATTGTTTATGTATTTTTACAAGCCCCACTTGCTGATGTATTGCTAGAGCGCGGTGGTCGTATGATTTTTACCGGCTTGCATGAAGGCTTCTTCACGCAGATTAAAGTGGCTTTTTTCACAAGCCTTTGCATCACATTTCCGCTTTTATTGGCGCAAATTTGGAAGTTTGTAGCGCCTGCTTTGTACAAGAATGAAAAAGGGGCATTCCTGCCATTTTTAATTGCGACACCTGTCTTATTCGCTATTGGCGCGGCCATGGTCTATTACCTTGTCATTCCGCTTGCTTGGCAGTTCTTTATCTCATTTGAGACGATTGGCGGCACAGGTGCTTTGCCGATTGAGGTGGAGCCGCGCATTAGCGAGTATTTATCATTGGTAATGCGTTTGATGTTTGCCTTTGGTATTTCTTTTGAGTTGCCTGTTATCCTATTGCTTTTAGTGAAAGCAGGGCTTGTTAGCCCAGATGGCCTCGCATCAAAGCGCAAATACGCTATCCTGCTTGCCTTTGTCGCGGCCGCTATCCTGACACCGCCAGATGTTATCTCTCAAGTCTTGCTAGCCGTCCCGGTCATTTTGCTTTATGAGATGTCGATTATTGCGGCTCGTTTTATTGCCAAGCCAGAGGCTGAATAGGCTAGTCATAATCTCAATAGATTTGCTAATAATACTGGCAAATTAAGACCTTAACAATTTTGTCTCACCTTGAGGACTTCATCATGCATGATATTCGTTTTATTCGTGATTTCCCAGATGCGTTTGATGCCGCATTAGCAAAGCGTGGCCTTGGCCCATTATCCGCTGAGATCACAGCGCTTGATACGAAAAGACGCGCACTACAGACCGAGCTTCAAGCCATGCAATCACGCCGCAATGAAGCGTCCAAACAAATTGGTATGCTGAAATCAAAAGGCGAAGATGCTAGCGCATTAATTGATGAAGTTGCTGAAATCAAAGCCCTAGCTCCTGCCAAAGAGGCAGAGGAAGCACAATTGGCAGACGCTCTGTCAGAGCATTTGATGGGTTTGCCAAACATCCTTGATGACAGCGTGCCACAAGGTGAGGATGAGGATGATAATGCGCTTATCCGCACCGTTGGTGATAAGCCTTCTTATTCTTTTACCCCGCAAGATCACGTCTCATTGGGCGAAGGGTTAGGGCAGATGGATTTTGCCAAGGCCGCAAAATTATCAGGGGCACGTTTTGTGGTACTCAAAGGCCAGCTTGCCCGCCTAGAGCGTGCTTTGGCTGCCTTAATGCTTGATACACATACGATGGAATTTGGCTATTCTGAGACATTGCCGCCCGCGATTGTGAATACACAAACCATGACTGGTACAGGCCAATTGCCAAAATTTGCCGACGACCTCTATCGTGTTGAAGATGATAAATGGCTCATTCCAACAGCAGAAGTACCACTGACAAACCTTGTCGCTGACGCCATCACTGATGCGGCAAGCCTGCCTATTCGTATGACAGCCTACACCCCATGTTTTAGAGCAGAAGCTGGTTCAGCAGGGCGCGACACAAGAGGCATGATCCGCCAACACCAATTTTCTAAGGTAGAGATGGTATCAGTTGTTGCACCAGAGGAGTCTGCCGCAGAGTTAGAGCGCATGACAGGCTGTGCAGAAGCAATTTTGCAGAAATTAGGCCTGCATTACCGCGTCATGAAGCTTTGCTCTGGCGATACAGGCTTTTCGGCACAACAAACCTATGACATTGAGGTCTGGTTGCCAGGTCAAGATGAGGGGCGTGGTCAATATCGTGAGATTTCATCATGCTCAAATTGTGGACCATTTCAGGCACGCCGTATGAAAGCCCGCATGAGACGCGAAGCGGGCGGTGATACAGAGTTTCTGCATACGCTGAACGGTTCAGGCTTAGCTCTTGGTCGTACCATGATTGCGGTTCTTGAAAATGGTCAACAAGAAGATGGTACAATTTTGCTTCCAGAGGCACTTCATGCTTATATGGGAACAGACAAGCTTGTGCCATTGGAGGCTTAACAAAAAACAAGCTAGAGGCGAGTAATATGCGCATTTTGATCACAAATGACGATGGCATAGATGCTTATGGCTTATCGCTATTAGCTGATCTTGCGCGCCCTTTTGCCAATGATATTACCATCATTGCGCCTGCTGATAACCGCTCAGGCACAGGACGCTCACTTTCCTTAAAAACAGATATCCACCTAGCAGAGATAGGTGAGGGGCGATATATATGCTCTGGCACACCAGCTGATTGTGTCATGCTTGGCCTTGGTGTTGTGATGAAAGATAATTTGCCTGATATTATTTTATCTGGTGTTAATCACGGGATGAATGTGGCTGATGATGTGGGCTATTCTGGTACAATTGGCGCGGCATTTGAGGGGGCAATTAATAATATTCCCGCGATAGCCTTTAGCCAAGATGGCGGTGACTTAGAAGCTGATTTTGCCCCGACCAAAGAGGCGGGTGAAATGGTGTTACGCTATGTGCTTGGTAATCTGCCTGCAAGGCGTTCTGTTCTAAATGTGAATTTTCCTAAATTATCAACAGGGCGTGTAAAGGGCATTATGCCAACCTTTACCGATGAGCATAAATTAGGCGATATTTTATTTGATGCCCAAACCCCGCATCATTACCGCATCGGCCCTATGCGCATTGCTGAGGGTGTGCGCGAAGGCTCTGATAGAGATGCGTTACAAAAAGGCTATGTCAGCGTCACACCGCTTATGATGGGGCAAACAGATAAAGCCCAGATGGCACGTTATAAAGCCCTTGATAGTGACCTTAATAGTGATATGTCCTCTCAATGAGTGTGCAGGATTTCGATGATGGCGCGCTGATTGCTGCCAAAGCACAGCTTATTATGAAGTTACGCGCCCAAGCCATTATGGAGCCATCAATTTTAGCGGCCATTGAACGGGTGCCAAGAGAAGCCTTCTTACCTCGTGCTCTGCGGCCTCATGCTTATGAGAATGCGTCCCTGCCAATTGCCTTTGGGCAAACCATCTCACAGCCCTATGTTATCGCGCGGTCTCTTGTGGCGCTTGATCTTGCGCCGACGCACCGTGTGCTTGAGATTGGGACAGGCACAGCCTATCAGGCGTGCGTTATGTCTTATCTTGCGCGCCGGGTTTATTCGATAGAGCGTTTGCGCCCCTTATTTGTTGACGCTGAAATGCGGGTTAAATCATTGCGTATCACCAATATTACGATGCGCCATGCTGATGGTGGCAAAGGGTGGCGAGAAGCGGCACCTTTTGACCGTATTATTACAGCTTGTCAGAGTGATGAGGTACCACAGCACCTGCTTGATCAGCTCAAAGAAGGCGGCATATTTGTCGGCCCAATCGGAAAAGCGGGCGAAGAGCAACTTATGCGGATAAAAAAGCTTGCCTCAACCTATGAGCAAGATACGATAATGGACGTACGGTTTGTCCCTATGCGTGAAGGAACCACATTATAATGCAAAAACAATCTGCGTTATTCATGATAGGTCTACTGCTCCTAGCAGCTTGTCAGAAGCCTGATCTCAGCCTGCCTGAGATTGAATTGCCAAAATTATCTCTTACAAGAGACACACCTGCACCTGTAGAGCAGGGCAGTAAGCGGATTAACCGTGTGCCAATCCCTGTATCACGCACAGTGACTGCCATGGCAAATGATACCATCTACAGCATTGCCACGCGTTATGGGGTGACACCGCAATCTCTTATTGTTGATAATAATTTGAATGCGCCTTTTACTATCTCGCAAGGTCAGCAATTCTCTATTACGCCGCCACGCGAACATATCGTGAAACGCACAGACAGTATTTTCAGCATCTCTCAGCGTTATGCGGTTAGCCAGTATCATATTGCAGAATTAAACGAATTATCAGAGCCTTATCAACTTGTTGAAGGCCAAGCGCTCTTAATCCCAGACACACATGATTTCACTGTTCTTGATGGGGCAAAAGGGGTGGATACCACATTGGCACGCCCTGCTAATGCCCCGCAAACATCAGTGGCAAAGGCGAATAGCACGCTCGTATCTGTGCCAAAATCTGCCAAACCGCAAAAGAATTTTGTCGCGCCATCCTTCGGTGCAAATGATGGTTTTACATGGCCTGTTGAAGGGCAAATTATCCTTGATTTCGGCCCTGCTGCCAAAGGTGTGCATAATGATGGCGTGAATATTGCAGCTGACTCTGGCACGAATGTGCAAGCATCGGCCCCTGGCACAGTGGCTTATATTGGCCGCAATCTGAAATCTTTTGGCTCTATGGTACTTGTAAAGCATGATGGCGGCTATATCACAGCCTATGCCCATCTTGATGAGATTAGGGTCGCTGAAGGTGATGTTTTAGGGGCAGGTGAGGTGCTTGGCACAGTAGGCGCCACAGGGCGCGTTGATAGTCCGCAATTACATTTTGAAGTGCGTCAATCACGCCAGCCTATCAATCCGCATGACATCATAAAATCATGATTTTTCAATTTGTTATGATTCAATGCTAACATTTAGTTTTGCGGCTAGATGAATGATATATTGATATGCGGTACGCCCTGATCTGTGGCCGCGTTCCATCGCCCATTGCAAGGCCTCACGCTCAACCTCCTCTGCCTTAACAGGCAGATGATAATGGTCAATATAAGAGGCAATAATTTCAAGATACCCTGTCTGATCAATTGTATGAAAGCCAATCCAAAGGCCAAAGCGATCTGACAGAGATATCTTTTCCTCTATCGCCTCAGAGGGGTTAATGGCAGAAGAGCGCTCATTATCTATCATCTGGCGTGCCATTAAATGGCGGCGATTAGATGATGCATAAAACACGATATTGGAGGGTTTGCCCTCAAGCCCACCTTCTAGAGCCGCTTTTAACGCTTTGTAGCTTGATTCAGCGCTTTCAAAGGCCAGATCATCACAAAACACAATGTAACGACCAGATTGACGTCCAAGATATGCCATCAATTTCGGCAAATCGCCAATATCTTCGCGCGCTATCTCAACGATGGATAGATCATGCCCCTCAGCCTGAAGCGCGCCATGAATGGCTTTTATCAAAGATGATTTGCCTGTGCCTCTTGCACCCCATAATAGGGCATTATTGGCAATTTTGCCTTCTGCAAACGCTAGCGTGTTGTCATAAAGGCGCGTGATTTGCCCATCAATGCCACATAACAGGTCAAGTGGCACACGGCTTATCTTCTGGACAGCCTCACATTTGCCAAGCTCGCCATGCCATACATATCCGGGCGCAGGTGCGAGCGGCGCATCATGAAGGGCCGGTGGTGCAAGCCTGTCTAAGGCATCTGCAAGACGCGTTAATAAAAGCATCATCTCAGGATTATTATCAGATAAATGTACCACTTTTGCCGTCATCCTTTTTTAAATGTCTGTGTGCCTATAATTACGGTTGCGGCCTGTGGTGGCAAGACATAGTCACAATTGATTTGTGGTATTTGAAGAAAATCATGAATTTCGCATTGAAAGCCTAGGGAATGCAAGCTATTGTGAGGCACGTTTAACCCTGTAATATCGTGTGTTTGTGTCGTTAGGCACAATTACGCGTTTATCGTTGGAGACCAACCATGTTCATCAGCCCAGCCTATGCTCAAGCCGCAGGTGGTGCATCATTAACAGCACAGCTTTTGCCATTTATTTTGATCTTTGTGATCTTCTATTTCTTCTTAATTCGCCCACAGCAAAAACGTGCCAAGGCGCATCGTGAGTTGGTCAATAGCGTGGCAAAGGGGGATAAAGTCATCACATCAGGCGGTCTGCGCGGTAAAATCGTCAAGGCTGTTGCTGATAATGACTATGTCGAGGTCGAAATTGCCAAAGACGTTAAAGTTGAGATCGTGCGCGCCATGATCGCAACTGTTGAGAAAAAAGACGCTTAGTCATCAAAAAATCAAAGGCCTTTTAGTATTTAAAGGGCCTTTTTTATTATCATTGGAATTTTAAGAATATGTTGCAATTTGAAGGCTGGAAAAAAGCACTTGTCGCGTTGATATGCCTTGCCGGTATTGTCTATGCGGCGCCAAATATCGTTGGTGGTCGTGAAGGGGGCGGTTTCCTGCCCGGTCAGAGCATCAATCTTGGTCTTGATTTGCAAGGTGGCTCGCATCTGTTGCTTCAAGTCGATAGTGAGGCGGTTCAAACAGAACGCCTTGAATCAATCGCAGAGACATTACGCTTAGAATTCCGTGAAAAACGTGTTCGTTTTAAAAAATTAGATGTAACGGGCACATCTCTTAGCTTTGCCTTGCGC
>WTHV01000114.1:0-10119 GCA_011525265.1 Alphaproteobacteria bacterium
GCGTGAGGCTATTACCGCTGAAGTTGCTAAGATGAAAGAAGAGGCGCTTGAAGCAGGCGGTCTTTATGTTATCGGCACAGAGCGTCATGAATCACGGCGCATTGATAATCAGCTTCGTGGTCGTACAGGCCGCCAAGGTGATCCAGGCGCATCAAAATTCTTCTTATCTTTGCAAGATGATCTTATGCGTATCTTTGGGTCTGAAAAATTAGACGGGATGCTGCAAAAGCTTGGCCTTGATGAAGGCGAGGCGATCACCCATGCGTGGATTAATAAGGCTGTTGAAAAAGCCCAATCCAAAGTTGAGGCACATAATTTCGAAATCAGAAAACAGCTTTTGCGTTTTGATGATGTGATGAATGACCAACGCCAAGTCATCTTTGCCCAACGCCGTGATATTATGGAAGCCACAGATGTTAATGATACGGTGGTTGATATGCGCCATGATGTGGTGGAATCAATCATTGATGATGCTATCCCGCAAGGCAGCTTTGTTGACCAATGGGATGCTGACAAATTTCAAGCAGATTGTGCGCAATTCTTGGGCTTGAATGTGCCGGCTAAAGACTGGTTTGCCGAAGATGGTATTGCTGAAATTGAATTATCAGATCGTCTAATCGCGCAATCAGATAAGCATATGGCAGAAAAAGCCGTTCGCTTTAGCCCTGATGTGATGCGTATGGCTGAAAAATCATTGCTGTTACAAGTGCTTGATCAACAATGGAAAGAGCATTTGCTTGGTCTTGATCAGTTGCGTCAGGGTATTGGTCTTCGTGCCTATGCGCAAAAAGATCCGCTCAATGAGTATAAAAAAGAAGCCTTTGGTATGTTTGAAGACATGCTTGAAAAGATGCGTCGCATGGTGACACTTGCGCTATCTCATGTTGAGGTGCGCTCACCAGAAGAGCAAGAAGCTGCCGCAAAGCAAGCTGAAGCACAAAGACGCGCAGCAGAAAAGGTGAATGTCGCAACAGCAAGCCAAAAAATTGGCCGTAATGATGCCTGTCCTTGCGGGTCTGGTAAAAAATATAAGCATTGTCACGGTGCGCTATAAAAGGCGTCACTCTTCGCATGAGGTGAGCAGGAGGCAGTTTGTTTTCTGATGATTAAATATCAGCTTATTTGTGCACAAGATCATGAATTTGAAGGGTGGTTTTCAAATTCATCAGCCTTTGATGATCAAAAGGCGGCAGGTTATGTGGATTGCCCTATTTGTGGGACAAATGACGTGCGCCGCGCTCTTATGGCACCGAACCTAAATAGCCCAAAAAGCCGCAAAAACCCCGATGCGCCTGCTGTCCCGCAGATGCAAGATGTCCCGCAAGAGATTGTCTCTAATCAGCCACCAAAACCAAATGCCGATGAAAACCCGCTTGCCCAACTAAGCCCAGCTGATCAGGCGGCTGTTGTGGGAGCGGCAATGAGTGCTTTGCGCGATATGCATAAAAAGGTGAAAAAAGACTTCACCAATGTTGGTGATAAATTCGCAGATGAAGCGCGCAAAATGCATTATGGCGAAGAAGAGCAAAAGCCCATCTATGGCACGACCTCACAAGAGGAAAGAGATGAGCTAGAAGATGAGGGCATCATCTATCATCACCTGCCAGATTTGCCGCCAGAACATTAGATAAAGGCTATTAGACGTTATAGTCTCTGGCCAGCCGCGGCATAATTGACACCCATAAAAGACGATGTGCGAAACCCGCCTGTGAGGGAGGGCACAAAGCCTGTGAGGTGGTCAAGCATGATGCCTTGCGCGCGGAACTCAGCTTGTAATTCTGAAGGTTTTACGAATTTTTCAAATTCATGCGTGCCTCTTGGGATTTGCTTTGTGATATACTCCGCACCAATTTTGACAGTCGCAAGTGCCGCCATTGTGCGGTTGATTGTGGTAATCACTACAAGCCCTTTGGGGGCAAGCATATCAGTGATGGCGTGAATAAAAGGGGCGCGTGATGCCACATGTTCAATCACTTCTGAGCTATAGATAAGGTCAAATTGATGGCCTTCTTTTGCCAAGACCTCTGATAGGCAAGCACGATAGGTGATATCTAAGCCTTGGGCAGTGGCATGGGCCTTTGCGGCTGTTATGGCCGCGCTTGAAGCATCTATTGCTGTCACCTTCGCGCCAAGGCGCGCAAAAGGTTCTGCCAATAAGCCGCCGCCACAACCAATATCAAGAATAGAGAGTGCGCTTAAGTCTTTGGTCTGACCATCCGTTGTAAGCCCATAGCGCTTTATCATATCCAAAATAAAGCCAATGCGCACAGGTGTGAAATGATGAAGCGGTGCCATTGGCCCGTTCATATCCCACCAGCTATCACCTAGCTGGTCAAATTGTGCGGTATCTTTGATGTCCTGACTGGTTACGTGCTGCATCGCAATGACAGTGCCCTTTTTGTGCGCAATTTGCTGGATGATAAGGCTATGATAGAATAAGCGCTTGTATCCCTGCGTTGGTATGTATATGACAAATGCCATAGTTTTTAACGTTTAAGACGGCACTGCATCGCTGCGTGCCATGCCTTTCATCAAAAGGATGCTCCTTTGTTGATGGGAAGGCATTATGATCTTAAAATAGATGGGCGGCCCTAGCATGGCAAGAATTGTTCAGAAATTTGGTGGAACTTCGGTCGGAGACCTTGATCGTATCCGCAATGTAGCACAGCGTGTTAAAGCAGAAGTAGATGCTGGTAACGAAGTAGCAGTGGTGGTGTCTGCCATGTCTGGTACAACAAACCAGCTTGTGGAATGGGCGCGTGATATTGGCCCGCTTCATGATGCGCGCGAATATGATACCATTGTCGCAACGGGAGAGCAGGTCACGGTCGGCCTTTTGGCCATTGCGCTTCAAAATAGTGGGATTGATGCTCGCTCTTGGCTTGGCTGGCAGGTGCCGTTTAAAACAGATAGCACGCATAGCTCTGCGCGAATCGAAGAGATTCAGGCTGAAGAAATCGCAAAACGCCTCAGTAACGGGCAGGTTGCAGTTGTGGCAGGCTTTCAAGGTGTGTCTGATGAGGGACGTATCACAACTTTGGGACGCGGCGGCTCAGATACATCAGCCGTAGCATTGGCAGCAGCGCTCAATGCCGATAGATGCGATATCTACACAGATGTGGATGGCGTCTATACAACCGACCCGCGCATTATGCCAAAAGCGCGCAAGCTTGACCAAATTACCTTTGAAGAAATGCTTGAAATGGCATCAGCAGGGGCAAAGGTTTTGCAAACACGCTCTGTGGCAATGGGTATGCGTCATAATGTTAAAATCCAAGTGCGCTCTAGCTTTAATGATGAGCCTGGCACAATGGTCGTAGATGAGGATAATCAAATGGAACAACAAAAAATTAGCGGTATCGCCTATAGCGCAGATGAGGCGCGCATTACGATTGTTGGCTTGCAAGATAAGCCAGGTGTGGCCGCTGGCATTTTCAAAGCTTTGGCGGATGCGCATGTGAATATTGACATGATTGTGCAATCAGGCTCTGCAAGCCACGATACAACAGATATTACCTTTTCAGTGAGCGCAAGCGATGCACAGAAGGCTAATGCTGTGATTGAAGGCTTGAAGAGTGACCTGCCTTATGAGCATATTGTCTCTGATACAAATATTGCAAAAATCTCAATCATCGGTACCGCAATGCGCACACAAGCCGGCATTGCCAATATGATGTTTAGCTCGCTCTCAGATAAGGGTGTAAACTTGCAAGTTATCTCAACAAGCGAGATTAAAATCTCTGTTTTGATCGATTCTGCCTATACCGAACTAGCCGTGCGCACATTGCATGACGCTTTTGAGCTACATTTAGCGTAAGAAAATTTAGATTTTTCTTGCGTTTAGCGTGCAAATAGGTGTTTTATGTGTCTTTTTAGTGCTTTAGGGAAAAATTTCTAGTAAAAATAGTAATTTTTCGACATAGTGTGAAAAATGGGATAACTAACTGGTTAGGCTCATGTAGCACCAGCTTGTTTAAGGGTTGTGCCTTGCAAAACAAAAAAGGACAAGATAAGAGGCAACACGCTTCTCTCGAGGACCTCATGGACGATAGCACAATCAGCTATGGTGGCGAAGCTTTGCGCGCAGAACGTGAAAAAGCGGGCGTTGATATCCCAACCTTATCTTTCGAATTGCGCATCCCAAAAAATTATCTGCACGCTCTAGAAGCTGAAACTTATGACGAGTTGCCAGGCGCTACATATGGCTATGGGTATATTAAGAGTTATTGTAAGTTCCTTGGCATTGATGATACGCCCTTTCTTGATACCTACAAGATGCGCACATCAGCAGCTGACAGTCGTCCAGAATATTCTTTCCCTGATGAGGCGCTAGAGCCGCGTATGTCGGGGGCTATGACAGCGATGCTTGTCGTGCTTGTCCTGCTAACAGGCTATATTGGCTGGCAAGTTTTTGACAGGTTCCAAGGTGCGCCAACACAAGATACAACGCTTGTGGCAAGCATAGCCGTGCAAAATGAACCAGCTGGCGCTGACGTGGCGCAGGTTACAGATGTGGCACCAGCGCCAAATACGGAAAACGCCTCTGTCGAAGATGAGGCATCATCAGATGAAGATGAGACAGTTACAGCACCGCAAGAAGAGACACAAACGGCCTCACTTGAAACAAATGAAGCCAATGATGCAGAGGCTACACCAAAAGCTGACGCGGTAGCTGAAAGCCAGACACAAGAGACACAAACCGCGAGCGCTACTCAAAATGACGCTGGGCAGACAGACGCTGCGCAAACAGTCGCTGCCCAAAAGTCATCAGATGATGACCAACCTCAGCAATCAAGTGCGGCACAGGCAAATGTGCGTGTACCAGCAGAAGAGATTGTCATTTCTGCTAGCTCAGCCGCGTGGGTTGAGGTGGTATCTGAAAATGGTGACGTTATCTTAAGTAAGCTGTTCCAAGAAGGTGAAGATTATATCGCACCAGCTAATCAAAAGCTGTATCTCAGCACAGGTAATGCAGGTGGGCTTGTTCTTTTGATTCCCGGTCTTGATGCGTTCCAAGCAGGTGCTGTTGGTGAAATTATCAGAGATTTACCATTGAGCCGTGAGTCAATTAGGTCACGCCGCTCTGCTGTTACCCAATAACCACTTTATCATCTAACAGATTTGGCTCTTTTCTGGCGTGGTGCTAGGGACTGGTCAATGTTAGGATTATGCATTATACCACTATTGATTATTCCGATTTGTCCGCTGTCCTAAGGTGCCACACATATCATGTCACAAATTAGACCCTATCGTATGATTGACAGGCGTAAGAGCCGCAAAATTCAGGTGGGTTCTGTGGCTGTTGGCGGCGATGCACCTATTTCTGTGCAGACAATGACAAATACGCTGACAACCGATATCACTGGCACATTAGATCAAATTCACAAAGCCGCAGAGGCAGGCGCCGATATTGTGCGCGTGTCTTGCCCTGATGAAGATAGCACAGCTGCCTTAAAGACAATTGTAAAACAAAGCCCCGTGCCAATTGTTGCCGATATTCACTTCCATTATAAAAGAGCCATTGAAGCCGCCGCCGCAGGCGCTGCTTGTCTGCGCATTAATCCTGGCAATATCGGCTCGTCTGATCGTGTCAGAGAGGTGGTGAATGCCGCCAATGATACAGGTGCCTCTATTCGTATTGGGGTAAATGGTGGCTCTTTGGAAAAGCATTTGCTTGAAAAATATGCCGAACCTTGTCCTGAAGCCTTGGTGGAATCAGCCCTAGAACACGCGAAAATTTTACAAGATTTGGATTTTCACGAATTTAAAATCTCAGTCAAAGCCTCTGATCTATTCTTGGCCGTTGCTGCCTATCAACAGCTTGCCGAACAAATTGATTGCCCGCTACATATTGGCATCACAGAGGCAGGCGGCCTTCGCGCTGGGACAGTGAAATCATCTATTGGCCTTGGTAATTTATTATGGGCCGGTATTGGTGATACGATCCGTGTATCCTTATCAGCCGATCCTGCTGAAGAAGTCCGGGTGGCTTATGAGATGCTGAAATCACTTGGTTTGCGCAGGCGCGGTGTGACAGTTATTTCCTGTCCGTCTTGTGCACGCCAGCAATTTGACGTGATTAAAACAGTTCAAGAAATTGAAGAGCGCCTCGAACATATTAATGAGCCGCTTTCTGTCTCAATTATCGGCTGTGTGGTCAATGGCCCTGGTGAGGCACGCGAAACAGATATTGGCCTGACTGGTGGCGGGCGTGGTACACATCAAATTTATGTGTCTGGTATGGCAGATCACCGCCTATCACATGATGATATTGTTGAACATGTTGTAGGTTTAGTCGAAGAACGTGCAGCACAGCTTAAAGCAGCAAGAAAAGAGCAAGAGTGATGCAAATATTACAGCCTGTTCGTGGAACAAGTGATCTTCTGCCGACGGATAAAGCGCGCCAAAATAAGGTCATAGAGACCGCAAAGCGCATTGCTCATGGCTATGGGTTTCAAGATATGGCAACGCCTATTTTTGAATTCACAGATGTGTTTCGCCGCCCCCTAGGTGATGCGTCCGATGTGGTGTCGAAAGAGACCTATAGCTTTGAAGATAGAGGCGGGACAGAAATCACATTACGTCCTGAAAATACAGCCTCTGTGATGCGGGCCGTTATCTCTAATGGTCTGACGCAAACGCTGCCACAAAAATATATTTATGCTGGTCCGATGTTCCGTTATGAGCGCCCGCAAAAGGGCAGGATGCGCCAATTTCACCAAATTGGGGTTGAGCTTATCGGCCCTTCCTCGGCACTTGCTGATGCAGAAGTTATCGCTTGCGGGGCAGATTTCCTGTCTTCATTAGGCGTGCTAGATGATTGCACATTACATTTAAACAGCCTTGGTGATACCCAAAGCCGCGATGCTTATCGCACCGCATTGGTGTCTTTTTTAGAAAATTATCAAGACGATTTGAGTGCTGATAGTCAAAGACGGCTGACGCAAAACCCGTTGCGTATTTTGGATTCGAAAGATGCCAAAGATAAAGAGATAGTCGCAGATGCACCGCAATTATCAGATTATCTCAATGATGCGTCAAAGGCGCATTATGATTTGCTGATTAATGCGCTTGATAAGGCCAATATTGATTTTGTTGCCGATCCGTTATTAGTGCGCGGGCTTGATTATTATTGTCACACAGCCTTTGAATTTATCACTGATAAGCTTGGTGCCCAAGGCACCGTTCTTGGTGGGGGGCGATATGATGGGCTAGCGGAAATGTTGGGCGGCCCACACCTGCCTGCTGTTGGGTTTGCCGCAGGCGTAGAGCGTCTCTCCTTATTAGTGGACGCCCCTGATACCAAGACGACGGATATTTTGCTTGTTGTTATGGATACAGAGTTGCAAGCAGACGGCTTTGCCATTGCAAACCAATTGCGCCGTGCTGGTCACAGTGTTGATATGCCCTTTAGTGGCAATATTGCAAAGAAATTGAAACGTGCTGATAAAATTGGCGCAAAGCTTGCCCTATTGCTTGGCAGTCAAGAATTTGCCACTGGTGAGGTACAGCTAAAATCCATGGCAACAGGTGAGAGCGTCACAGTTGCATTAGACGGGCTTACAAGCCATCCACTTATCGCCGCATTATCCCAATAGAAAGTCAGTAACTCTCATGTCATTAGAAGAGAATATGGATAAGGTGCTTGCGCGCCGTGTTGAAATTGAAGACAAGCTTGCCCAATCAGCTGACCTTAGCTCAGATGAGCTGACAAAATTATCGCGCGAATTAGCAGATGTGCGGCCAGTCGCCGAACAAATTGAAGTCGTGCGCGGCCTTCAGCAAGCGTTAGCAGATGCCAAGATGCTCGCAGAAGAAAGTGATGGCGATCCTGAAATGGCAGAGATGGCAGAGCTTGAAATTGAAGAGATTACACCGCAAATCCCCGAAGAAGAGCATAAGTTAAAATTATTACTTCTGCCAAAAGATGCCGATGATGCGCGTAATGCTATTTTAGAAGTGCGCGCTGGTACAGGCGGTGATGAGGCCGCCTTATTTGCGGGTGATTTATTTGGGATGTATCAACGTATGTCATCGCGCTATGGCTGGCGGTTCGAGGTTATGGAAGTCTCTGAGACTGGCATTGGCGGCTATAAAGAAGCCACAGCGACAATTTCTGGCCAAGATGTGTTTGCGCGTTTGAAATTTGAATCTGGTGTCCACCGCGTTCAGCGCGTACCAGAAACAGAAACAGGCGGGCGTATTCATACCTCAGCCGCCACTGTGGCGGTTTTGCCGGAGGTTGAAGATGTTGACATTGAGCTGAATGAAACAGATTTGCGCATAGATGTTTTCCGCGCATCTGGTCCAGGTGGTCAGTCTGTGAATACCACAGATTCAGCTGTTCGCATCACCCACTTGCCAACAGGCATTGTGGTCTCTCAGCAGGATGAAAAATCACAGCATAAGAACAGAGCCAAAGCGATGAAAATTCTTCGTGCGCGTATCTATGACGCCGAACGAGCGCGTCAAGAAGCAGAGCGTGCCGCCTCTCGTAAAGGGCAGGTAGGCTCTGGCGATAGATCAGAACGTATTCGGACCTATAATTTCCCGCAAGGCCGTGTCACAGATCACCGTATCAATCTGACACTTTATAAGCTTGATAAAATCTTGGCAGGTGAGGCGATTGATGAGGTGATTGATGCGCTAGCCTCTGAAGATCAAGCCGCACGTCTTGCGGATGGCATGGCATAAGCAGGCAATGATAGAGGTCGGCAGAACAGGTGAAGCGCGATTTTTATTGAATGATCTCGCAAAACAACTCTCCGATGCACAGATTGAATCGCCAAGACGTGATGCCAATCTGTTATTGCAAATGGCATTAGAAACTGATGAGCCTGTTTTGATGCATCATGAGGTGACACTTGATGAGAGCGCCCATCAGCGTCTAATCACCTTGATAGAAGAACGCAAAAAAGGCTGTCCTATTAGCCGATTGCGTGGGAGCCGTGAATTTTACTCTCTTACTTTTGCGTTAAATGACGCAACATTGGACCCGCGCCCTGATTCTGAGACGCTTGTTGATGAGGCGATTAAGGCTTGTGCGGATAAATCATGGCATATTGCAGATTTTGGGACAGGCTCAGGCTGTTTGCTTATTTCTGTCTTAAAACATTGTCAGAATGCTACAGGTGTTGGGCTTGATATTGCCCCTCAATCTATCGCACTTGCCGCGCGCAATGCCACAGATAATGATGTTGCTGATAGAAGCACCTTCCTTATATCTGATTGGGATGAGGCGCTGGTATCTGATCAGCGTTTTGATATGATCCTCTCAAACCCGCCTTATATTGCAAGCGGGGATGAGGCGAGCCTCTCACCAGAGGTGCGCCTTTATGATCCGCCCGCAGCACTTTATGGTGGTGAGTCTGGTCTTGAGGCCTATCAACGTGTCATGGGGCTTATCGCGAATAGGCTGGTTAAGGGCGGCATTGCATTGGTTGAAATTGGACAAGGCCAAGAAGCAGATGTCACAAAAATCGCCGCACAATCAGCTTTGCGCCCCAATGGACAATTCTCTGACTTAGCAGGCATTATTCGGGTCTTAAAATTTGTCAAAGCTTAGCTTTTTTACTTGAACTAACAGCCTATTTAGCGGTAGGGTGTTGAGGTGAGTGCGTGTCACAAGATGAAAGACAGCATTGTTCACTTTTTCCGTTAAACAACTTTTACTGAAATTTGCCTGCCGAAGGGCGGCTCTAGTAAACGGATTATTATGAGACAAAATCAAAACGCAAAACGTTCGCGCGGCCGTGGTCGTCGCTCTGGCAATTCAGGCCAAAATAGCTTTAACCGTAATACCACTTTTGAATCAAATGGCCCAGAGGGTCGTTTGCGTGGTAATGCGCAACAGCTTTTTGAAAAATACACATCACTTGCCCATGATGCACAATCATCTGGCGATCGCGTATTATTCGAAGCCAACAGCCAGTTCGCTGACCATTATTATCGCATTCACCAATCTATTCTGGCTAATGCGGAACAGCGTCGCCAGAATGATGAACGCGCCAATGGTAAAAAAGGCCAAGGCCGCAATGAAGCTGGGGCAGAGGCAAAAGCAGACGGTGCTGAAGCTGAAGAGGTTGTTGTTACATCTCCAAAAGCTGAGTCAGCTGACAC
>WTHV01000114.1:10219-12307 GCA_011525265.1 Alphaproteobacteria bacterium
CTTTTTTCAACCAGCTATGCGGCTCTGCCTCTTGGCTTGCCTTTGTCCCAGATGAAAGCGCATAAGCTCTATCACCTGGCAATAACTCACCGGCATTTACTATGATACGCTCATGCGTTTGACCGGCAAACCCTTTGATGGGATAGGTCGTAATAGAGGCAATAGTCAAAGCCATGATGATGTCTCCTGATGAGGGGCAGACTATTGTGCAGCGCTTGCAAATAGCACTTGGCCACGGCTTTCTACTTCTGCCTCAACGGTTTGAACAACATCTTGGAAGCGCGATAAGTGATCAGCGTCAAGGGCTTCGCCTGAGGGCAATTTTACGGTCATAGGATTGACCTGTTTGTTATTCACAAGCACTTCATAATGCAAATGTGGCCCTGTTGAGCGACCAGTTGAACCGACATAGCCAATGATTTGGCCTTGGCGCACTCTAGCCCCTGGTGTAATCCCACTTGCGATCCGTGTCATATGCGCATAAGCGGTTGAATAGCGTCCTGTATGGCGAATGCGAACATAGCGCCCATAATTACCAAACCAATTCGCGCGTTGCACAACACCAGAGCCAGCAGCAAGAATCGGCGTACCCGTTGGCGCTTGGAAATCAACACCGCGATGCATCGCATTATAGCCCGTAATTGGGTGACGTCTCATACCATATTTGGATGAGATAGGCGCGCCGCTAATCGGGGTGCGCATCAAAGAGCGCACAGCAGAATTACCTTCGCGGTCATACCATCCCACAATATTATCTGCCTCATAACGGAAGAATGACATGACATCACCTGACAGAAGTAAGCCTGCATAATGCAAAGTGCCAGAGCCTAGATCTTCACCTGTTAATTTATCAATGCGGCGCTCATAGAGTAATTCGAACTCATCACCGCTTCGAATCTCACGCTGAAAATCCACAGAAAAACCTAAAACGCGCACAAATTCATCAAGGGCGGCATAAGGAACATTTTGCGAATCAACCGCTTCGTAAATCGTCCCATCTATTTTGCCGCTTGCATAGACAAGATAGCGTTCTTCAGGGCGAACTGTGCGAAAGCCGAACCAGGCCATTTGCGAATCAAACAAGATATAATGGTCGAAATTTTCTTTATCTTTGAAATGAAGACCAATGGGTTGCTCATCAGAATCATAGGCGACCGTAAAACGCATCCCAATTTGCAAGCGGCGCACATTAACGCGCTTGGCAAGGATGTTTATCACATTGGCACCAATCTTTCGGCTAAAGCCAGCACGGCTCATAATCTTGGATAAGGTTTCACCAGATTGAAGCGCAAAACGTGATTCGCTTGCAGCGCGGCTCGTGGTCTCACGTAAGATCATCTCAGATAGGGTTGCAGTTGATTCCCCAAATGCCTCAGCAATTGTCGGACGTGCAAATGGCGTCGCTATATCAACCACTTCACCGCCATAGCTGACCGCTACATCAGGGCGTAAAAGCGGGATAGGCTCATAATTTAATGGCTGCCCATCATCAGAGAGCAAATCATCTGGCGCAATATTCGCCATAGATGGTGCTGCATAAACACCAAGCCCAATGGCGAGCATCCCAGCTATGGCATAGTGCTTGGCGCGTGACAGTAGGCCAGCTGTAACATAGGCGCATCTATCAGCTTTAAGAGGCGCAAATAATGTGCCGCCAAATATGAAGTCCTTCACAGACATAAACCCTAGCCTTACTCTTATGCTATCAACCATGTGAAGTTGCGCATGGCGCAACTGGTAGTCAACTCATCACAAGATACCTTATAAAAAGTATCGCAAAATCTCAGCGTCATCATCACCAAATGAACTCAATTAATCAATGAAAAATAAGTGGCCTTTCAAAGTTTCGGCACAAACGGCTCAGCAGGTGGTAGAAAGGTGTAAAGTTTAAGCTTGCATAGCAGGGCTAAATATTGTACCTTCAATCCTCGGCTATTTGGCTGACTTCTGTCATATTGCACAGTGACTATGCGGGGCATTTCGTCCCTGCTCATTGTGCGGAAAACAGTCTAAATAAAGTTTTTTTAAAAAAACGCATTTTAGTGTTTGACTATGGTGGAAGAGGGGCATATAACACGCCTCACCTTG
>WTHV01000119.1 GCA_011525265.1 Alphaproteobacteria bacterium
GTCTATAACCGCACAGCCGCTAAAGCCCATTCGCTAGTCTCGGCAGTAAAAGCGCATAATAAGAGTGCGCCTCTATCGGTATGTGAGGCACCTGATTATGAGTCTTATGATATTGTGATTAATACAACAGCCTTGGGACTAAAGCCTGATGATGCACTGCCATGTGATGTGGATGCGCTTGCAAGCCATGCGCTTGTTTGTGATATCATTATGGTGCCGGCAGAAACACAATGGCTAAAGCGCGCAAATGCGCGTGGTTTACGTTGTTTATATGGCCGTCATATGCTTGATTATCAAATTGGCTTGATTGGTGACTTCATCGGTATAAATCACATTCAAGGTACAAAATAGGCAAGAAACCATCCCATTCGCATTTTCCCATTGAATATCAACGATATCAGCGGTAAAAAATAAAAGTATTTGGCTAAGTTTGTTAGCCCTATCGAATGGTTACAGAAATGGAAGTAAGTAAGATGGCTGACGATAAGAATAGCTGGACCGAAGAGCGTCTCGAAAAATTACGTGCGCTTTGGGATAAGGGGCTATCTATTTCATCAATTGGCGAAGAGCTTGGCGTCACGCGTAATGCGATTGCTGGCAAGGCTCATCGTCTTGGCTTGAAAAAGCGTCAATCACCAATTGCGGCTAAAAAACAAGCGCCAAAAGAAACTGTCATTGAAGAGCCTGAAGTGCTGCCATTGCGCCTTGCCTTGCGGAAGTTGAACTGGTCACGTTCAAAATGCGCATGGCCATCTGGTGACCCGAAACACACTGATTTTAATTTCTGTGGTCAGCCAATCCTCACAGGCAAGCCTTATTGTGCGGCGCATTGCGCTGAAGCATTTACGACGTCGCGAGATGGCTAACGCACCTATTATATATCGTGCTGATTATCAGCCGCCATCGCACAAAGTCTCATCACTTCACCTTGATGTAAAACTCTATGAAGATAGAGCAGATATCACAGCTGTTATGGATATCACGGCACATGATGGGCAGACGTCTATCACCTTAAATGGCGAAGGCCTTACGTTGCACGATGTGCAAATTGACGGGGTCTCGCTTGATGCTATTCACTATAGCGAAGATGAGGGCAAGCTAACCATCACAGGCTTGCCGCATAAATGCGCGCTCTCTGTTGCTTCATCTTGTGATCCTTTTTCTAATACCGCATTAGAAGGGTTATATAATTCAAAAAATATGCTGTGCACGCAATGTGAGCCAGAGGGCTTTCGCAGAATCTGTTACTATCTTGATAGGCCAGATGTGCTTGCCCCTTACCGTGTGCGTATTGAGGCTGATGAAGCGCGCCCACATCTGTTGAGCAATGGTAATTTGATTGAGACAGGTAAGGCAGGTGAAGGGCGTCATTATGCGCTATGGGATGATCCGCATCCAAAGCCATCTTATCTATTTGCTCTTGTTGCAGGCGACCTTGAATTGGTGGCAGACAGCTTTACCACAGCGTCTGGCAGACAGGTTGATTTGCATATTTATGTCGAACATGGCAATGCCCATTTAACGTCTCATGCAATGGACAGCCTAAAGCGGTCTATGAAATGGGATGAGGATGTCTATGGCCTAGAATATGATCTAGACCTTTTCCAAATCGTCGCTGTAAGCCATTTTAATATGGGCGCGATGGAAAATAAGGGATTGAATATTTTCAATTCCAAATATGTGCTAGCAGATGCACAGACAGCGACAGATGATGACCTTGATGCTGTTGAGGCCATTATTGCGCATGAGTATTTCCATAATTGGACAGGTAATCGTGTGACATGTCGTGATTGGTTCCAGCTGACCCTCAAAGAGGGACTAACCGTATTTCGTGATCAAAATTTCTCGGCTGATATGCATGATAGAGGCGTTAAAAGAGCAAGTGATGTTGCCACATTGCGTGCCATTCAATTTCCTGAAGATAGCAGCCCCACTGCCCATCCCATAAGGCCAGAGAGCTTTGTTGAGATTAATAACTTCTACACCCCTACCGTCTATGAAAAGGGCGCTGAAGTTATCAGAATGTTCCACAGCCAGCTCGGCGAAAAGGGGTTCCGTGCAGGGACAGACCTTTATTTTAAGCGTCATGATGGTATGGCTGTGACCTGTGATGATTTCATGGCAGCAATGGCAGATGCGAATAACCGTGATTTCTCTGCAATGGCAAAGTGGTATTCACAAGCAGGCACACCGCGCCTGACAAGTACGCGCCTATCAGACGGGCCGGGGCTTATCTTGCGCTTTAGCCAGTCTCTTGCCCCATCACAAGCCGGAACGCCCACTGATGCGCTTCCTATCCCTATTCGGATGGGGTTCTTGGATGCTAGTGGTGCGCCAGCTATGTTTAGCATAGATGGCGGTGCGTTTCACGATGAGGCACTTACCGTTCTCACAAGCGCAAAACAAGATTATCAGATTACGTTCAAAGAGGCTGATAAAGGGCCATTTACCCCTTCATTATTACGTGATTTTTCAGCGCCTGTTCGCATGACAGATGATCTTTCAGATGAGGAAAGATTGCATCTGATGGGCTTTGATAGTGATTTATTCAATCGCTGGGATATGGCGCAGAAATTGCTTGAAAAGGCTGTGCATCAATTATTGGCAAATACACTTGATAACGGTCTTCTGCAAAAGCTTTCTATTGCCTATCAGCTTATCCTGACAGCGTCAGATTTGCGTGATGATTTCAAAGCTTTGATGATGGCTATGCCAGGTCAAGCGGTGATAGAGGCGGCATCTCAGGGCTGTAATCCTGTTGCGGTCTTTGCCGCAAGAGACCAATTGCGTGCGCTTTTGGGAGAGGTGTTGCATGAGACACTTTCAGCCCTGTTAACAGATGAGGCAAGTGTAGCGCGTCAATCAGATGCGGCAGGGCGCCATTTCCAAAATGCGCTGCTTGATTGGGCGATTGCCTCTGGTGATGCGCGCGCGGCCTCACTGGCTGAAGCGCAGGTTCAGCACGAAAATATGAGCCTATCAAAAGGCGCGCTTTCAGCGTTAAACCGCAAAGATACGCCAGAACGCACGCGCGCCATGCAGGCTTTTCATGACAGGTGGCAAAATGACTCGCTTGTGATGGAAAAATGGTTTGCTTTGAGTGCCTCTGCCCCAGAGACTGGAACGATTGCGCATATCCGCACATTAATGGCACATCCCGCATTTGATCTGAATAGCCCAAATAAATTGCGGTCTGTTTTAGGTGTGTTCTGTGCGGCAAATGTGACGCAATTTCATGCGCAAGATGGCTCTGGGTATGACTTTATCGCTGATGAGCTTATCACACTTGATAAGCGCAACCCGCAAATTGCAGCGCGTATGGCCTTAAGCCTGACCCGCATGAGTGCCTATGATGCACCGCGTCAGGCACGCATGAAGACAGCCTTGGAAAAGGTCTATGAGAATGCGACCTCTAGAGACCTCTCAGAAGTGGTTGGAAAAGCTTTAGGTCGCTAATCACTTAAAGCTGGTATGACAGCTTAAGCAGAGCGTAAAAATGCGGGAATATCGTCGCTATCTTTGAAGCTATTACCGCCTGTCCATGCGACAGGACGCAATTCACCATGCTCATTGCGTTTGGCATCTGCCTTTGGTTTATTGCTTTCTGATGTACGCGCTTTATCAGACTTTACTGGCTTTTCAGCCTTGTCTGTTTTGGCAGACTTTTCAGCCTTGTCAGATTCTGCCGC
>WTHV01000190.1 GCA_011525265.1 Alphaproteobacteria bacterium
TGATTAACAACATCGCGAAAGCCCATGGTGGTTATTCTGTATTTGCCGGTGTTGGTGAGCGTACACGTGAAGGTAATGATTTGTACCATGAAATGGTTGAATCAGGCGTTATCAAAACAGATGGCGAAGGCTCAAAGGCCGCGCTTGTTTATGGTCAGATGAATGAGCCTCCAGGTGCACGTGCACGTGTGGCACTAACAGGCCTAACATTGGCGGAATATTTCCGTGATGAAGAAGGCCAAGACGTTCTATTGTTCGTTGATAACATCTTCCGCTTTACACAAGCAGGCTCAGAAGTGTCAGCCCTTCTTGGTCGTATCCCATCAGCTGTGGGTTACCAGCCAACATTGGCAACAGATATGGGTGCCTTGCAAGAGCGTATTACATCAACAAATAAGGGTTCTATCACATCTGTTCAGGCGATTTATGTTCCTGCGGATGACTTGACTGACCCGGCACCTGCGGCATCATTTGCCCACTTGGATGCGACAACAGTTCTATCACGTCAGATTGCTGAATTGGGTATTTACCCAGCGGTTGACCCGCTTGATTCAACATCACGTATGCTAGACCCACGTATCATTGGTGAAGAGCATTATAATGTTGCCCGTTCTGTGCAAGAAGTCTTGCAGCAATATAAAGCATTGCAGGACATCATCGCGATTTTGGGTATGGATGAGTTATCAGAAGAAGATAAGTTGGTTGTGGCACGTGCCCGTAAGATCCAGCGCTTCTTGTCTCAGCCATTCCACGTTGCTGAAGTCTTTACAGGCACACCAGGGGTATTGGTCTCATTGGAAGACACAGTCTCAGCCTTTAAAGATATTGTTGCAGGTAAATATGACCATCTGCCAGAAGCTGCTTTCTATATGGTTGGTACCATCCAAGAAGCAGAAGAAAAAGGCAAGAAGATGGCTGCGGAAGCTGCCTAAGGTAAGGCACTTTTCGAAAGGAGCATTTAGCTATGGCTGAAACAACACAATTTGAACTTGTTACCCCGGCCCGTGTGATGGTCTCTCAAGAGGCAGAAATGATCACAGTACCAGGTGCGGAAGGTCAATTTGGTGTGCTAGCACGTCATGCCCCTGTCATTGCAAATTTGCAAATGGGTCGTGTTGACGTCTATGAAAATGGCCAGATTACATCAAGCTTTATGATTGATGGTGGTCTTGCTGATGTGACAGGTGAAAAGCTGGTGATTTTGGCTCAGCGTGCTGAAGATTTGAATAAAGTCTCAGCTGAAGAGTTAAAAGAACGTGCCAAGGGCGCATCAGATGCTGATGCTGCTTTCCTAACAGCTTGTGCAGAAGCCGTAGCCTAGCGCGCTAGAAACAAAAAGCATAAAAAAAACCGCCCCTTAAACGCTAAGGTGGTGGTTTTTTTATGCGCAGATATCTTTGGCCCTAGCCAAGATGCTCCTTAAAGGATTCCATAAGGGCGCGATAGACATTTTGTTTGAACGGTACCGCAAGAGAGACTAAATCTTCTGGTGCCATCCATTGCCATGCTTCAAATTCTGGAATTTCAGTTGCGATATTAATATCGGCATCTACGCCCTTATAGCGCAAAAGCATCCATTTTTGCGTTTGCCCCTTATAGGCCCCATTCCATAATTTATTGGCAAGGCTCTCAGGTATGTCATAATCAAGCCATTCAGGGTGCTGGGCAATCAGTTCAGCTTTATCTGTGCCGATTTCCTCTGCCATCTCTCTAAAGCAGGCTGTCACCGCATCCTCGCCCTCATCAATACCACCTTGTGGCATTTGCCATGCCTCTGCACGGTTATCAATACGCTTGCCTGCAAAGATCATGCCCTCATCATTGACAAGGCATATCCCAACACATGGGCGGTAGGGGCGTTCATTATAATCTTTCATGGATAAGCGACCCCTTGTCTTAATTTGTGTTTAGCGAGCCAAATACACTCAAGCCTTGCAGCAAATCGATAGCTCTGGCCAATTGGAAGTCGATCTTTGTGATGTCAACCTCATCTTCTTTGGCACTCTCATCATCTTTTGCCTCTTCAGCATTTGAATCAAGCGCACCATCAAGGTCTTCTTCGCGATAACGCCCACCATCCAATGTCTCGATGCGAGCCAATTCAACCTCAATATCAGGGCTGATACCCTTTGCTTGGATAGATACACCAGATGGCGTGTAATAGCGCGCTGTGGTGAGGCGAATCGCACCATGTCCCGGCATTGGAATAATAGATTGCACAGAGCCTTTCCCAAATGAGCGCGTGCCCATCAAAATAGCTCTTTTATGGTCTTTTAGCGCGCCTGCGACAATTTCAGAGGCAGAAGCAGAACCTGAATTAATCAAAACAATAAGAGGCATTCCGCGCGCAATATCGCCAGGACGCGCATAGGCGTGCTGTGTCTGGCTGTCTTCGCGCCCTCTTGTTGAGACGATTTCACCCCCCTCAAGGAAGGCATCTGAGACAGAGATAGCCTCGCTTAACAAGCCACCTGGATTATTGCGCAAATCAAGAATAAAACCCTTTAAATCAGCGCCTTGTTCTTTGCTGATTGTGTCAATCGCGTTCATCAAGCCAGGTGTTGTCTGCTCAGAGAATGTGGTGATACGGATATAGCCGACATTGTCATAGACTTCATGGCGCACCGAACGGATTTTAATTTCATCCCTGATAATGACGACATCAAAGGGCTCATCTTGACCGCGTTGAACTGTGATTGTCACCTCAGAGCCAATCGGCCCACGCAATACATCAACAGCATCAGACAATGTCTTGCCAAGCACCGAGTCGCCATCAATCGCAATAATGAAATCTTCAGGCTGAATCCCAGCTTCTGAGGCAGGTGTGTCGTCAATTGGTGAGACAACTTTCACAAAGCCTTTTTCCATGGTGACTTCGATACCAAGACCGCCAAAACGGCCTCTTGTTTGTACCTGCATGGCTTCAAAATTATCATCTGGCAAATAGCCGGAATGGGGATCAAGAGCTGTTAGCATACCATTAATGGCCGCTTCAATGATCTCTTTATCTGATTTTTCCTCGACATATTCATTGCGCACGCGCTCAAATACATCACCAAAAAGTGATAATTGGCGATAGGCTTCTTCATTATCTTGTGCGCTTGCTTTTTGAGGTGTTGGCAACACAAAGCCAATAATACTAGCAATGGCGATGACCATTAAAGAGCGTAAAAATAATTGTGTTGTCATTGTCAGCCGCACGATTTTATCCCCGTAAACGAAGTCTTGAATGTGTCTTTTCTTCTGTCACTATCATGCATTGCAAGACCAAAAGGTGCAAGCATTAGCTCAGCAAGCTTTTACCTGTCATAACATCTGGCTGTCTTACGTCTAATAGCTGTAATAAGGTCGGCGCCAAATCAGCCAAACATCCATGTTGTAACTTAGCTTTATCAGGCCCGCCGACAAGGATCACAGGCACAAGATTTGTTGTATGTGCGGTATGCGCACTTTGTGCTGCCTCATCCCATAGCACCTCGCAATTGCCATGATCAGCTGTGACAATCATGGCACCATTTTTGGCTTCCACCGCCTCAACAAGTGCGCCAACACAGCTATCCACCGTCTCACAAGCCTGACGTGCTGCCTTAACGTCACCTGTATGGCCAACCATATCAGGGTTGGCAAAATTGATAATTAAAAGCTCATGCTCATCATTTGCCACTGATGCCAAAGCCCGCTCAAGAACGCCTTCTGCACTCATCATGGGTGCCAAATCATAAGTGGCAACTTTTGGAGAGGGAATGACTGTGCGATCTTCTGCATGAAATTGGGCCTCCTCACCGCCATTGAAGAAATAGGTTACATGAGGATATTTTTCTGTCTCAGCAAGGCGTAATTGGCGCAAGCCAGCTTGTGCGACTGTCTCGCCAAGGCCTTGCGATAAATCTTGTGCGCCAAATAGATAAGGCAGATCTGGCCCGTTTGAGAAAACAGGCGTCATGGTTGCGATTGGTAAATTCTGTGGCACATCATCGGCAGATGCGCCAATTTCAGATGGGTTGAAAAAAGCGGAGAGGATTTGTCGTGCCCTATCAACACGGAAATTCAGCATGAAGATACCGTCACCCTCAGATAGGCCTTCATAGCCTGCTATCGTGGTGGCATGGATGAATTCATCTTTCTCACCACGCTCATAGGCCTGTGTGACCGCCTCTTGATAGCTAGAGGCGCTATAGGGTGCTGTGGCGGTTGTGATGGCATCAAAGGCGGCTTTTGTGCGCTCTTGGCGGTTATCTCTATCCATCGCGAAATAACGCCCAATCACTGTGCCAAATCGTACAGATGACGTCAGCTGTGCGGCAAATATCTCATATTGTGATTGCGCTACTTGGGGCAGGGTATCTCTGCCATCAGTAAAAGCGTGCAGGATAACATCAATGCCATGAGCGGCAAAAATATCTGCAAGAGCCGCACAATGGGCGCTATGGGCATGAACCCCGCCATCTGAGAAGAGACCCAATAGATGGGCTTTGCCACCTGTTTGCTTCAGCTGCATAATAAAGTTTTGTAGTGCTGGAATATCTTTCAGGCTGTCATCAGCGATTGCATTATGAATACGGGGTAAATCTTGTAAGACACACCGCCCGGCACCAATATTCATATGACCGACTTCTGAATTGCCTGGCTGTCCTTCTGGCAATCCTACAGCAGGGCCTGAGGCTTCAAGAGTGGCATTTGGATAGCGGCTCATAAGCCTATCAAAGACTGGCGTGTGAGATGACGAAACAGCATTTGTCTCTGCCGCAGGGGCAAGGCCCCACCCATCCATAATGCATAGAATAACAGGAGAAATTGTCATGGGTTATCCGATTTATAATTTGTGATAAGGATGGTTAGCGATAATCGTCTCAGCCCGATAAAGCTGTTCTGCTAGCATAGCGCGAAATAGCATATGAGGCCAAGTTGCCGCGCCAAATTGTAACGCATCATCAGCGCTATCGAGCAAATGCTGACTGTGACCATCTGCCCCGCCAATAGCAAAATAAGCAGCGCCAATACCACCATCACGCCATGTGCTGATCATCTTTGCTAAGTCAGGAGATGAGATATTGCGGCCATGCGGGTCAAGGGCAATCAACTTGGCTGATTTCGGCTTTTTGCTGTGATAAAGAGCAAGCAATTTATCGCTCTCATCTTTTGCACGGGCCTGACCATAAGGTAGGCGAGATTCTGCCTCATAAAGCTGAGAGCCTTTTGGCAGGCGTGCCATATAATCAGCGGTTATACTGGCTTCTGCGCTTTTTTTTGCGCGACCAATCGCAAGAATGTGAAGATGCATGACAGTGCCTTGCAACTGGTTTTAACGTGTTTTAGCCGTCAGCGCCTACTGTTAGGACCTCATCTGCGGCATCTTGTGTCCACATTTTTTCAAGGCCATAAAAGTCACGTACTTCAGGGCGGAACAAATGCACGACAACATCGAGCGCATCAATCACAATCCAGTCGCCTTGCCCCTTGCCCTCACGGCCAAAGATTTGCGCGCCAGCTTTTTTGAGCTTTTCTTCTAGATGATCGCACATTGCTGAGATTTGGCGCCCTGAGGAGCCGCTCGCAATAACAAGATAATCTGCGATTGATGATTTTCCCTCAAGCGGGATTTGTGTAATATCCAGGCCTTTATCGTCATCTAGTGACTGCAGCACGAGATCTCTGATCTCAACGGCGCTGGGCTGCGTTTTTTGCGTGCTAATTGTCATTCTCCTATTGTTGGTATGAGGCTTAGCATTATACCCATCTTGTACCTAAAAATGGCTGTTTTGGCAATCCCACTTCGATGAGGTGCTATCTATGGCCGATTTTGCCAAAAGCCTTGCTGGCGAAGTGCTGTAGCAGAGCTGTTATGGTTAAAAGCTGAGATAAGCTGCAAAGTGGCCGGTTGAAAATAGTGCCGCCCCTTGCTGCCAAGGGCAGGGTAGAAGCTTGCCTTGCGCCGAAACACCATAAAGGGCACTAAGCGTGCCATATCTTTGGCACGGTACCATTGCGGAAATTGAATAAGATTATCAGTGCCCATCAGCCATGTAAAACGGCTCAAAGGCGCTCTTTTGCGTAATTGCATCATGGTATCATAGCTGTAATGGTGCTTTTGTTGGCTCTCAAGATCAAATACACGCAACCATGGTAAATCTTGTGCAAGGGTGCGCGCATAAGCAAGACGTTCCTGAAATTCAGCCATATCTTTATCAGATTTCAGCGGGTTTTGCGGGCTTACCAACCACCAGATTTGATCAAATTTGCCATGCTGCATAGCGGCTTTTGAAAGAGCGATATGCCCTTCATGGGCTGGATTAAACGAGCCACCAAGTACACCAATAGTGCGCTTGAAACGATAGCTGAAAACAGCTGGCAGATGATGTTTATAAAGGCCGCGTTTGGCCATTGCCTGTTACCACATATTTAAAGCTTGTTAATTGTGCTGCACCAACAGGGCCTCTTGCATGAAGCTTGCCTGTGGCAATGCCTATTTCTGCGCCCATACCAAATTCGCCCCCATCGGCAAATTGTGTTGAGGCATTACTCATGATGATGGCAGAATCAATCTCATTCATAAATGTTGCAATGGCATCTGCGTCTGATGTGATAATTGATTCGGTATGACCAGAGCTATAGCGTTTAATATGCGCAATTGCCTCATCGGTATCTTTCACAATTTTCACAGATAAAATCGCATCAAGATATTCTGTCGACCAGTCTTGTTCTTTTGCAGGGGTAAGGCCATCAACCATGCCCATTGCCTTCTCACAGCCTCTCACCTCGCAACCAGCTTGTTGTAAAGCGCCTACAATATCACCAAGCATATCAGGGGCGATTGCCTCATCAATCAGCATGGTTTCGGTGGCACCGCAAATACCCGTGCGACGCATTTTGGCATTCACAATAATATCAATCGCCATCGCCTTATCAGCCCCTTGTGCGATATAGCTATGGCAGATCCCTTCAAGGTGGGCAAAAACAGGCACACGTGCTTCGGCTTGAATACGCTCAACAAGCGATTTGCCACCGCGCGGGACGATCACATCAATTTTGCCAACTGCCGTCAGCATATGGCCAACAGCGCCTCTATCGGTTGTGCCAACAAGCTGAACCCCATCTTCAGGCAGACCTGCCTTGCCTAGCCCATCACGCATAGCCGCACCAAGCAAAGCAGAGCTGTGCGCCGAATCACTGCCGCCACGCAAGATGGCCGCATTACCAGATTTAATACAAAGCCCGCCAGCATCGACTGTCACATTAGGGCGTGATTCATAAATAATGCCAATGACGCCAAGCGCGGTTGATTTTCGTTGAATATGTAAGCCGCTTGGCACATCCCATTCTGCCAATGTCGCCCCGAGAGGGTCAGGCAAAGCCGCAATGGCTTCAAGGCCAGATGCCATCGCATCAAGGCGTGTCTCATCTAGTCTGAGCCTGTCAATCATCGCATGAGACAAGCCGCGCTCTTCTCCTGCGGCAATATCCTTGGCATTTGCGGCTAGAATCAGATCACAGCGTTCACGAATGAAGCTAGCCGCATGACGTAAGGCCTCGTCACGGGCGCGCGCTGATGCGGTGCCAAGCTGTGTCATTGCCGCTTGGGCGTTGGTGGCAAGCGTGTCGATATGGACTTTTAAATCAGAAGCGTGTGATGTCATTGCGTCTTATCTCTCGAAAAAATAAATAGCTGAGCATAAGGGGTGGATAGCTCTATGAGGCGATCACGACAAGGTCATCAGCGTGAATTAATTCTGCTCTGCCCTGATAGCCAATCAGCTTTTCAAAATCGGTGCTCTTATGTCCTTTTAACATAGTTGCTTCATCAGATGAATAGCTCGCAAGGCCTCGTGCGATGAGTTTGCCATCTAGGTCATAAATATCGATCAAATCGCCGCGCTCAAACACACCTGATACAGCTGTTATACCCGCTGGTAAAAGAGACCGGCCTTTTGAAAGCGCATCTTTAGCGCCATTATCAATCACAAGTGTTCCGGCACTATCAAGCGCGGAGGCAATCCAGTTTTTGCGTGCGGTATGAGGTGCGATTTGGGCGGTGAAAATACTTGATTTTGCACCAGCATCTAGGGCTGATAAGGGGGCATTTGTGCCGCCATCACAAATCATCATTGCCACACCTGAATGTGTCGCAATACGCGCCGCCGCAAGCTTTGTTGCCATCCCACCAGAGGCAAATTCGGCATTAGCGCTCTCACCCATTGCCATAATCTCATCTGTTAATTCCGCTATGAGGGGTATGTGGTTTGCCCCCTCAGACCGATGCGGATTCTTGTCATAAAGCCCATCAATATCAGATAGTAAAATCAACAAATCAGCTGACATCATCGTGGCAACACGCGCGGCTAGCCTGTCATTATCACCAAAACGAATCTCATAGGTTGTGATGGTGTCATTTTCATTTACCACAGGCACACAGCCATAATTGAGCAATGTCTGCATGGTTGATCGGGCATTGAGATGCTTGCGCCGTGTTTCTGTATCCTCAGGGGCAAGCAGAATTTGTGATGAGGTAATGCCATGGGCTTTCAGACTATCATTCCATGCTTGGGCAAGGATGATTTGACCAGTTGCCGCCGCGGCTTGTTTTTCCTCTAATTTAATCTGGCCTTTGGGTAATCCCATTTCGTCTCGCCCAAGGGCAATCGCACCAGATGAGACCAAAATCACTTGCTTTCCTGCCTTATGAAGGCGTGCAACATCGCTCGCAAGGCCAGCAAGCCAAGCGGTTTGAAGCCCGCCCTTTTCAGGATTAAATAAAAGAGCAGAACCAATTTTAATCGTAATGCGCTTGGCATTATCAATAAGTGTGGAGGCTGATGGGCTATTCATCTTATGGTGACCAAGGCTCAACGTCTTGTGTTTTTGCCAATTCTTCTTGTTTATCTTGCGTTATAACCGCATAGAGCGCGCGCAATACCTCTGTGACCCCTTGACCTGTGACAGAGGACATGGTCAGCACATCATCTGCCCCTTCTTGTTTTAAGGCTTGTGCCAAATCATCAAGATAATCTGCAGGCGCTGAATCTGCTTTAGAGAGGGCGATAATTTCACGCTTTTTTGCAAGGCCTGTCTCATCATAGGCGGCAAGCTCATCACGAATCGTGTGATAGGCCTCAATCGGATCAGATTGCGTAGCATCAATAAGATGCAATAACACGCGGCACCGCTCCACATGACCAAGGAAGCGATGACCAATGCCAGCCCCTTCAGATGCCCCTCTGATAAGGCCGGGGATATCTGCGACAACAAATTCATGGCCATCAATGCCAACGACACCCAAATTAGGATGAAGCGTGGTAAAGGGGTAATCAGCAATCTTAGGACGCGCGGCTGACACTGCGGCAAGAAAGGTTGATTTGCCCGCATTTGGCATACCTAATAATCCCGCATCAGCGATAAGCTTTAGCCGTAACCATACCCAAAATTCAACCCCCTTGACCCCTGGTTGGGATTTGCGCGGTGCGCGATTGGTTGAGGATTTGAAAAAGGCGTTGCCTTTGCCACCCATGCCGCCTTGGGCAAGGATGATTTCTTGGCCTTCTTTGGTGAGGTCAGCTAGAATTGTCTCGCCATCTTCTGCCAGAATCTGTGTGCCAACTGGCAAGCGCATTTCAATATCTTCCCCTGATAGGCCCGCTTTATTCTGGCCTGCACCGGGGCGCCCTGAGGCAGCTTTGAAATGCTGCTGATAGCGATAATCTATCAATGTGTTTAACCCGCCAACACAGCGTGCGACCACATTGCCGCCTCTGCCGCCATCACCACCATCAGGCCCACCAAAGGGCACATGAGCCTCGCGTCTGAAGCTGACAGAGCCAGGGCCGCCATTACCTGAACGGACAAAGATTTTTGCTTGGTCTAGAAACTTCATATCGCCTTACGTGCCTTTTGGGCTATTAGCATAAAAAAAGGGAATAACTTTTATTCTAAGTCATTCCCTTTTGCATTTTGAACAGCTTTGCGTCTGTGTGGTTGTTATTCTGCAGCCTCAGCTGTTGGAACAACATTGACGAACATTTTGCCGCCAGACTTTTGTTTAAAAGCCACCTTACCAGCTACTAAAGCGAAAAGGGTGTGGTCTTTGCCCATGCCGATATTCTCGCCCGGGTTATATTTTGTGCCACGCTGGCGAATGATAATGTTGCCAGGAATGACGTTTTCACCACCGAATTTTTTTACGCCAAGACGGCGACCTGCGGAGTCACGACCGTTTCTGGAACTACCACCTGCTTTTTTATGTGCCATAGGTCAGTCTCCCTTATGATTTGGCTTTTGGCGCAGCTTTTTTTGCTGCTGCCTTTTTGGTTGCTTTTTTCGCCGCTGCTTTTTTCGCGGCTGGCTTTGCGTCTGCGTCTGCTTTTTTAGCGGCTGGCTTCGCAGCGGCTTTTTTCGCAGCTGGCGCCTTACCATCAGCAGAAATGCCAGTGATCTTCAACAATGTCAGATCTTGGCGATGACCTTGTGTGCGACGGTGGTTCTTACGACGCTTGCGGCGGAAGATAATAATCTTTGGACCGCGTGTCTGCTCAACCACTTCAGCAGCGACAGAAGCGCCAGCAATTTGTGGTGTGCCAACAGTGACCTTATCACCATCAACAACCATCATCACATTATCAAGCTGCACTGATGCACCTGCTTCACCTTCTAGACGTTCTACAAGGATCTTATCATCTTTTGCAACGCGGTACTGCTTTCCGCCTGTTTTCACCACAGCATACATGGCGACACCCCTAACTATTTGTCTCAGAGCGCTTTGCCGCGTCCTTGATATCCTTATCAAAGGGCTAGCCGCGCTCCTGTGTCTTCACAATTCTTGTGTCTTCACAAAATTACGTTAAAATCAAAACTGCTGTATCTGGTGATTGAGCCATAAAGCACTCGATCAAAAAGGCACGCCAGTCTGATTGTCAGCGGAATATACGCAACAAAAGCAAACTGTCAAGTAAAACTCCCCTGTTAAATCACGGTTTTAGCGCAAAAACCGTTGTTTTGGGTTGTTTTGGCCTCATTCAGCCTAGCCCCCCGGAAAATAGCGGTGTTTATGCGGTGAAAAGGGCTCTTGTGCCATCTCTAAATGCAGCTTATCCCCCTTATAAGGATGGGCGCGGGCAACATCTTCATCTAATTCAACGCCAAGGCCGGGTTCTGTTGGCACAATCATATGGCCGTCTTCGACTTTTAAGGGCTGTTTCAATAGCTGGGCATGAAAACCTGTCATTTTTTCAATTGATTCGAGAATCAGGAAATTTGGCAAACTTGCTGCCAATTGGATATTTGCCGCCGCAACAAGAGGCCCGCAATAAAGATGTGGGGCAATTTGGCAATAATGGGCCTGTGCTAATGCGGCAATTTTCTTGCCCTCTAACAATCCGCCAGCACGCCCTAAATTTGGTTGCCAAATCGCAGCGGCTTTATGTGTAGCAAGACGCTGAAACTCATAGAGGGTACAAAGCCGCTCACCTGCTGAGACAGGAATAGAGCTATTTTGTGCGACAAGCGCCATTTCTTCTGGCAAATCTGGCGGTGTTGGCTCTTCAAACCAGAGCGGGTCATAAGGCGCAATTGCTTGTGCCATTCGAATCGCACCAGATGGCGAGAATTGGCCATGCGTGCCAAATAAAATATCAGCGCCATCGCCCACAGCCTCGCGGATCCTTTTACAAAAGGCGGCAGACCTTGTGAGTGATTCTCTATCTGGTTGGCGGGGATCATAGATGGAATATTGGCCAGCAGGGTCACATTTCACAGCTGTAAAGCCTTGCGAGAGCTGATAGGCAGCCTTTTCACCTGCCCTGATAGGGTCAGCATAAAATTGGCCAGCATCCTCACCCTCATCAGGGTAGAGATAGGTATAGACGCGCAAGGCGTCATGCACAGCACCGCCAAGCAAATTGGCCACAGGCTGTCCTGTTGCTTTGCCAATAATATCCCATAATGCCATCTCAAGGCCTGAGGCAACACCCATCATGGTGGCATCAGGACGGTGCAAAAATCCTGCCCCATGCATCTTGCGCATAAAGGCTTCTATCTGAAAAGGAGAGTGCCCCTCAAGATGGCGTTCAAAAGAATCACGGGCAATTTGTGTGATGATATCAGGCGCGATATGGCCTGCGTAAATCTCACCATAGCCAATAATGCCATTATCTGTCTCAAGCTTGACGAATATGAAATAGCGCCCGCCATTACCAGGGGGCGGTGTGCCGACAACAAAACTTGTGAAATGAGTG
>WTHV01000184.1 GCA_011525265.1 Alphaproteobacteria bacterium
TCGTAACGCCTTATCCAAAGCATTATAAAGCATATTCCAACGTGCGATATTATCGTCTAAGAGCGGCATTTGGGAGCGTATAATTGCTGCACGCAAATGATCAAGACGACAGGAAAAATTCGGCATTTTTGTGCGAATTTGCTCAAACACCTCAGCCGAAGGGCCTGCGCCATGGCGCTCATAGAGCATATAGGAGCCAGACATAATCGTAGCTTTTGCAGCAATCAGCGGATCATTCGTGGTCAAAAGACCACCTTCACCAGAATTCATATGTTTATAGGTTTGAGTAGAAAATGCCGCAACATGGCCAAAATTACCAGAGCGTTTACCATTCCACCGCGCTCCCATTGTATGGGCGCAATCTTCGATAACTGTAATGTTATATTTTTCAGCAATCGCCATAATCGCATCCATATCAGCGATATGGCCACGCATATGAGACAGCAGTAAATATTTGGCACCTGATGTTTGTGCCTTTGTTTCAAGATCACCTATATCAATATGATAATCATGGTCAATTTCAACCAAAACAGCCTTGCCGCCCACATTGAAAATCGCACCTGGCACAGGGGCAAGCGTATAGGCATTTGCCAATATCAAATCCCCATGTTCAACACCTGCCGCACGCAAAGCAAGCTGAATAGCTGCCCCGCCTGAGGTTGTGGCAATACAGTAATCTTGCTCTTGCCATGCGGCATATTCCTGCTCCAGCAAAGCCACTTCACCTGCTTCATCTGGGGTCAGGTTATAACGGTGCAAACGACCTGTTTGTAATATTTCAATCGCGCGTTCAATACCCTCTTGTGGGATTGGTTCTTGCTGAGTAAAGGGTTTTTGAAAGACGCGCATGTGCTATCCTACATGTTATCAAGTGGCAGATAGATGTTAAAACGTTCCCTTATAGCGGCATCAACCTCTGCTGTGACATAATTCTCTCTTGGTGCTGAGAGGATTTCTTTGACCTTTTGCTTGGCAACGCCCCATGCGTGCGGCGAGCCTGTCTCTGCCCAAATTGTTGGGTTGTCACGGTTCGCTAGCTTTGGATAATAATAATCACGTAGCATAGAGCCCATGGTCTGTTCGCCGCCAAGGAAATGGCCTTCATTCATCACATGTTTGACAATCGCATCATAGCCAAGCGTCTCTTCAGTGACCTCAAAGCCTCTGATAGCGCGCTGAATATTGGCAATCATCTCATCATCCAAGAGCATGGCCTCAAATGACACGCCAAGCAAGCTTGCCATCATGCCAGCTGATTCATACACCAAATTGGCACCTGCTAGCCCTGCGGCTGTCGCAGATAAGGTCTTTTCGGCTGCCATCTGGGCATCAACAGCTTTCGCATCTGCCATAGATGTTGCGACCCCGCCCACAAGGCCAAGATAATTTGCAATTTGCGCTGCGCCAGCATTGAGAACCGAAATCTCACCGCCAGAGCCTGTGAAAGAGCCTGTGCGCAAATCAACAACAAATGGCCAATTAGAGAAGATAACCTGATGGCCTCTGCTAAAGGAATTAATCATCATCAAGGCCGCAAGGGCCTCGGCTGTGGTTTGAACAAGCATACCTGCCAAAGGTGCCGGTGCGGTTGCGCCTGCTTGTGCAGCGATAATCGCGTTAATCGGCATGTTATATTTCACAACTTCACGCGCAATGGCAACGGCATCTTCTCCATAGCGCATAGGCGATAGGATGGATGTTAGGTGACATTTACAAAACGGTTTTTCGGCAAATTTGCCAGGTCCGCCCGCGACCATATCAAAAAGTTCCATCGCAGGCGCAACACTCTCTGCCACGTTAAAGCTTGTGCCAATATGCTTGCTTGTCCCTGATGTGAGGGCATAGGCTTGGTTGATATCTGCTTCGATAATATCTTCGACATCTGTGCCAACACAGGTGCGCGAAAACCATGCCAGATTTTCCATCTTATCGCCCAATTTGGCGAAATTATAGCAATCTTGCACCGTTGATGGGCGATATAATTCTGTTTCCAGATCCAAGGTTTGGACGGCCGCGCCAGCTGTGCCGTAATAGACGCGCTGACCACCAACATGAATATCATGTTTGGAATCGCGACCATAAAGCGTGAATTCCTTTGGCGTTTCTTGAATGATTTGTTCAACCAATTCGCGTTTGAAACACAGCCTGCCATCTTGATTGAGGTAGCCGCCTAATTCAAGTGCGGCCTCTTCGAGGTAATCAGGCACTTCACCCATGCCAAGATTTTCAAGCAAGCGAAAGGCGTTATCTGTGATATCAATGATATTCTGTTCACTTAATGGCGTGTAAGCACCACCAATTTGACCAGGGGGGCAGGGGTGTGGAATGGCACCCGCTGTTTGTCTTTGTTTATGTCTTGCCGCGCGACCTGCACCACGTCCGGTGCGTCCCTGATCTGTTGCCATATGTTTCATCCCTACTATGAAAATACCATATCACTATTTTGGACATCCTCTTCAGGATCTCGACATTTTGACACTAGCTAGATTTTTATAAAAGGAAATCAAAAAAAGCGGTTTGAATGAAAAAAGTTCCCGCTTTTTCACAGGTTAGTCTGTGGTGGTTTTTCCGATATGTTTCTCACCACGTTTTTTGGCAAGCGCCACTTGTTTTTGACGCATTTCATATCGTGCTTTTTGCGCATCAGTTTTGCTATTCACACAATGGGGACATGACAGGCCAGGCAAGTAGCTTTCTTGCTCTCTTTCATCAGGCGTTAGCGGCATACGGCACGCAAAGCATAATTCATAATCACCTTTTTGCAGATTATGGTCGACTGATACGCGGCTATCAAAGACAAAACATTCGCCTTCCCATAGCGATTCTTCTGCTGGCACATCTTCAAAATATTTTAGAATGCCGCCTTTCAGATGATAGACATCATCAAAGCCATGTTGGCGCATGAGTGCGGTTGATTTCTCACATCTTATGCCGCCTGTGCAAAACATTGCTAATTTCTTGGGCTTCTCATCTGCTGGCAAATTGGCGAGCTTTTCTGCCCAGTCGGGAAATTCACGGAAATTTGTCGTCTCAGGGTCAACGGCCCCTTTGAAGGTGCCAATGGCTGTTTCATAATTATTGCGTGTGTCAACAACCATAACATCAGGATCTGAAATCAGTTTGTTCCAATCTTGCGGCTCAACATAGGTGCCGGCATTTTGTGAGGGATAGATATCCTCACACCCCATTGTGACAATTTCTTTTTTCAAGCGCACTTTCATGCGGTGAAAGGGGCGCTGTTTATATAAGGCATATTTAATGGCAATATCGTCAAATTGCGGCAAAGCGCGCAACCATGTCACAAAGCGCGTCATATTCTCATAAGAGGCTGAAACAGTGCCATTTAGACCCTCAGTGGCAATCAGCAGCGTTCCCATCATCTCAGATTGTGTGCAAATAGCGCGCAATTGGGCTTGAAAATCATGCAAGTCCTCTAGCACCACAAATTTATATAAAGCGGCAACGACAAAATCAGTATCATTATCGGGCTGTGGGATTTCATTAAGCATAGTGCGTTTATCTGTCATATTTTTGAGCCATTATCATCCTAGCACATCGTTGCGCCCAACATACTGCCAAGCACAGCTATTGGCAAGAT
>WTHV01000101.1:0-3961 GCA_011525265.1 Alphaproteobacteria bacterium
ATGTAATATTTTCAATGGTTTGACTTTCTCTTGTTATTGTTTCTTTATTATCGATAAGCGCCATAAACCTAATCAAAGAGACCACAGCAATGACTAAGACTGACATTCACTTGGAAATATACAAAACATTTTATCATTCAATTGAGGTGTTGGAGCTACGACGCACCCGCGTTAACAGATGGAATCTAGCCTTTCTTGCAGCAGCTTTTACAGTTACCTTTTTCAGTAACATTCCTTGGTCATTACTACACATCACATTATTTGCACTAGTTCTGTGCGCAATCTGCCTTATTTGGACAGGTCATATTCACTATTTTTCAACAATTGCTAGGGCAAAATATGATGCAATAAAGAGGATGGAAGAAGCATTAACGGCAAATGATATATTTCACCCTACAAGAAATGAGTGGCAAAAATTACCGAACAACAAAATCAAACAGCAAGGTTACTCCTCCGTTGAAAGGATGATTCCACTTGGCTTAAGTATCATTATTCTATCGGCGTGGCTTGTGATTGCATTTAATCATTTTCGTTGAGGATAATAGGCTTCCCACATTTATACCAAAAAACAAAGAATCCCAAATAGGCTATGATGACGACAATACTGAGAAAATATTCCATCTTTACCTCCTAATTTTTGCCTATTTTATCACGATTAATAATTACAGACAAAGTGACCCAATATAACTATACCCTCACCCAAAAATTGACGTGTCCTTAAACGGGGCATAGGGTTGTTTCATCCACTCTTTTGGTAAGGCGTTTTGATGTCTGGTGACTCTTTTGTACTCATTGATGGGACGGCCTCTGGTGATATTATTCACTGCCAAGAGGGGCTGAGCTTTTGGGGCGGCGTTGATCCTAACAGCGGCACAATCATAGACATAAAACACCCGCAATGGGGGCAATCATTATCTGGCAAGATGGTGATGATGCCTACTTCAAGAGGCTCTTGCAGTGGCAGTGGCGTCTTGCTGGCTCTTGCGCTTGCCAATAAAGCACCTGCCTGTCTTATCTTTTCAGAGGCAGAGGAAATTTTGACGCTTGGCGCGCTTGTTGCAGGGCGTATTTTTGACAAGACCATCCCTGTCATACGTCTATCGAAGGAGGCCTATCAAGCGGTGCAACAAGCGCCATCTGCCCGCCTTGAAAAAGGGCAGCTTATCACAGCGTCACATAATTTTGCGCTAACGCCCTTTGTCGTTGATGAGATGGCCTTGGAGGAGACAGATAGAGCCTATTTATCTGGCGCCCATGGTAAGGCAGGTCAGATAGCAATGGAAATCATCTGCCTGATGGCGCGCGCTATGGGCACAACCCAATTAACAAGCGTGACAAAAGGGCATATTGATGGCTGTATCCTTGCCCATTCTGCCAATTTGATTTTTGCTGAAACAATGCGTGACCTTGGCGCAGAGGTGGTGATACCCACGACCATTAATGCCATATCTGTTGACCGCGATCATTGGTTGTCACAAGGCCAAGATGCCGATTTTGGCGAACAGGCAAGCCGCCTTGCTGATGCTTATGTTGCGATGGGCGCAGAGCCGGTCTTTACTTGTGCGCCCTATCTGTTGGATGAGGCACCTGCCTTTGGCGAGGTGATAGGATGGTCAGAGTCAAACGCTGTTATCTATGCCAATAGCGTGCTAGGGGCACGAAGCTTAAAGCATCCTGATTATCTTGATTTATGTATCGCGATGACAGGCCGCGCGCCTCTTGCTGGCGTCTATTTCGATGAAGGGCGACGCCCCGCATCACTTATCCATGTCCACGCGCCTGATAAGCAAATCGATGATGCGTTTTGGCCGTTGATGGGCTGGCTTGTCGGAAAATTATCGCCCTATCATGTCCCGCTTGTCACAGGCCTAGAGGACCTGCGCAGTCGCCAAGATGACCTAAAGGCCTTTTGTGCGGCTTTTGGCACAACATCTGCCGCGCCATTGGTTCATATTGCTGGCCATACGCCAGAGGCACATCTTGCGCCCCTGCCAGAGGCAAAAACCACTATATGCGATAGTTATGCAATACTCGATGCGTGGCACAGCCTTAACCCAGACAGAGAAAAGGTAAACCTCATTGCCATAGGCGCGCCTCATTCCTCTTATGACGAAATGGTGCAATTACATGAACTCATTGCCGACAGGCCGATTGCAGCAGAGATGTCACTCATTGCGACAACATCTCGTTCTGCAATTAACAAGCTGAGAGAGGCCAATCTTTATGACAGCCTCATAAAGGCTGGGGTTACAATTTATCCCGATATTTGTTGGTGTTCTATTACAGAGCCCCTCTTCCCGCCCGATACCCTAGCTATGCTGACCAACTCAGCCAAATATGCCCATTATGCTCACGGGCTGATGGGCAAGCCTGCCAATCTTGCAAGCTTAGAAGATTGTGTTGAAGCAGCGATAACAGGCACAGCGTCAAACACTCTGCCTCATTGGTTATCTTAGGGAAATTGACCGGATTATCGCCTCATAAAACAGTGGCAATCACATAGAGGCCTTTGACATTTTTTTTGACCATATAATCGCTTTTTTGATGCAGTTTTAGCGCCCATTTGCCAGCCTCTACCAAGGCTGTAATGGCGTCATCAAAGGCATAGTCGTCATAGATATCCTCATTAACAGTAAAGCCTATCAGCCCGCCCTTTTTCGTGATGCGCGTCAATTCGCCTAGCGCCTTTGGGCCCACATGACCATGGGTGAAGACGCCAACACATAAACACCCCTCATAGCTGTCATCATCAAGGGGCATCTGCTCTGCGAGGTTTGAGGTAAACAGCCTGCCATAACCACGCCCTTTGGCATGGGCAAGCATCTCATCTGATATATCTGTGCCATCAAAATGGGTGAAGCCCGCCTTTCGCAAATGCGCGCCAACAAGACCTGTCCCGCAGCCAGCATCAAGCAGGTGAAGCGATTTATCTGATACAAATTGTGCAAATAATTCAACCATTGTTGGTTGTGAGACCGTACCAAGCGCAGCATCATTATCGGCATCATAGCTATCAGCCCAATTCTGATAAATGCGCTTTATCTTTTCCGCATTATCCGCATCATCTAAATCAAGATGATCATAATGAGACAACCCTTTATGTGCAGTCATCACAAACCCTTTGCCCTATCTCATTCACTGTTTCGTTCATCATCACGCCTAAGGGTCGTCCAGCGCAAGCCTAAAACTGCCCTAATTGTCTTTAAAAGCGTGTCGTGGCGTAGGGATGCATATCAATCGCGCCCGCCTCATCTGCCATGATTTGCGCCATTAATCGCCCTGTCTTCGCCCCAGCTGTTAAGCCCAAATGCTGATGACCAAAGGCGGTATAAAGCCTATCTTGATCAGCAATTTGGCCAATCATTGGCAGCGAGTCTACTAGTGCAGGACGGTGTCCAAACCATTGTTTTTCTTCATCATAACGCAAATGGGGGAAAATCTTCTTAATATGATGCGACAGCATCGCAAGCGGCTTTTGCTGCATACCAGCCTTTAGCCCTGCAAACTCAACAACCCCACCACAACGAATACGACCATCAAGTGGCGAGACAGCAAATTTGCCAGCGACAACCATGACAGAATTCACCGGATAACAATCAGGGTTTACCAACTCAATATGATAGCCGCGCTCACTCTCAAGTGGGATACGAATGTGAAATTTGGCCAAAAGCGCCTTTGACCAGACCCCTGCTGTGAGCGCAATTTTATCAGCGCTCATAACACCCTTATCAGTGATAAGTTCTGCGCGGCCATTTGAATTTTGCCGAATATCGGTGACTGCGGCAATTTCAATTATGCCGCCTTGTTCAATGAAATGTGCGGCAAGCGCTTTAACATAAGCGCCGGGATCTGTGATACGTCCATGATTATGGCACCGGACAACGCGTTTAAAACTGACCTCATAAATCGGATCAATTTTACCATAGTCTGCACCAGATAAAACATCATAAGAAATGCCCCA
>WTHV01000101.1:4061-6868 GCA_011525265.1 Alphaproteobacteria bacterium
TCGGATCAATTTTACCATAGTCTGCACCAGATAAAACATCATAAGAAATGCCCCATTCACGGCGCAAATCCCACTCCTGCCTATCAGCCTCATAGCCCTCCTCATCGGCATAGCCAAAGGCATAATCTGTATCAATGATAAACGCCTCTGCCCCAGTCCCTTTTGCAAGGGCACGATGCTGGGCCGTTGCATCATGAACAAGCGGCGCTATGCCTGACGTATAGCGGCGGACATGGGCCTGATTACATTTGCCAAGATACTCAGAGAGAAATGGCAGTAAGCGCGGCAGGTATGTTGCCTTTAAGAAAAGCGGTGCATATTTATCAAACAGCATAAAGGGGGCTTTCACAGCCAGCCCCGGCATGGTCACAGGCGTCAAGGCTGCTGATGCAAGCACGCCAGCATTCCCATGAGAGGTTTCTGCTGCAGGGCCTAGCCGGTCAACAAGCGTGACCTTAAAGCCAGCCCGCTGAAGCCAAATAGCGGTTGATACACCGACAATGCCAGCACCTGCGACAAGAACCTCTTCCATAGCACCACCCATGCGTTAGCAGGTATAATTTAACCCTAATCTGCCGCCATCTACATAGATAGTCTCACCTGTGATGTAGCTCGCTTTCTTTGAACATAAAAAGCCAACCACATCGCCAATTTCTTGTGCTGTACCAGCGCGCCCAAGCGGGGTACGCGACATCGCTGTTTTAAAAGCGTCAGGATTAGCATTAACCGCCGCCATCATCTCAGTATCAATCGAGCCGGGACCCACCGCATTGACGCGAATGTTATTTTTTGCCAATGCCAATGCCGCAACTTTCGTTAATTGCATCACACCGCCTTTTGAAGCGCAATAAGCCGGAATAGCCGGAATAGCAACTTGGGCATTAATAGAGGACATGTTCACAATCGCCCCTTCAATACCCGCCTCAACCATCATACGAGCGGCGCGTTGTGTGGCAATAAATACACCGCGTAAATTAATATCAAGCACGCGTTCAAAATCAGCGAGATCATAGGTCAGAAAATCACCTGGCATTGCCACGCCAGCATTATTGACAAGTGCAGAAAGCGGACCATGATCTTTGGCAATTCTGTCAAACATCGCTTCAATCTGCGCCACATCGCCAAGGTCACATTCAATGCCTGCAAGCGCGTTCAGCTCTTTTGCCGCTTTTGTTACGCCCTCACCATTAATATCGGCCGATAGAATATCAAACCCTTCTTCAATCAAAGCAACAGCGCTCGCATAGCCAATGCCTTGTGAGCCACCTGTGATAAGAGCGATAGGTTTTTGTGTCATGATTTCATCCTCACAGCTTTGAAGGGTATCTGCCTTCTAAATTCATCTATTGCGGTCATCATTGATCAATAATTTAATGAAAGCTAGCGTTCCTGCTCTTGAGCGATCTTTTTTTGATAATTGGCGCGCGCTTGCTTTAAAGCTTCCATCGCAGAGACAGTCACAGCATAGAAAAAGACGAATTGGTCTTTGAGCTGATCAAATAATAATTCATCTTGTTCATGTGATTTATGGTTATCGCGCATGACGTATCAGCCTATCATTCACCACAAAAAATGCAGCATTGGGAGAGGTCATCTCTAACAATTGCGCATATCATCAACAAGTCTTTTCACGATCTCTGTTGCAGGTGCGCTTTGAATTTTTTGAAAGCCTGCGCCAGCCCATAGGATTTGAAACTGAACATCCCCATCTTGCGCCGCCTTTTTCCGCAAAGGGCCTGTGAGGGTATTTTGCAATGGAAAGGGTAAGAATGCGCTTTGTGTCATTTCAGAGACAAACGTATTTTCAAGCGCGCGCGCTAACCTGCCAGAAAAATGCGGCGTCATGACGGTTCGTCTGTCATGCCAAGAGGTAAGAGCCGCCTTATAGGATGGTGCTGTGCCAGCCTCATCAGCGCATAAAAAGGCTGTACCCATTTGAACCCCTGCCGCACCATTGGCCTGCGCTTGTCCAATATCAGCGCCTGTCATAATGCCGCCAGCTGTGATAACTGGCAAGCCGCCCCATTGTGCGATTGCCTTGGTTAAAGACAAGCTTGAAAGGCCCTCATCTGCTTTTGGAAAGGCGGTAAATGTCCCACGATGACCGCCTGCCTCATAGCCTTGTGCCACAATAAAATCAGCACCTACCCTAGCAATGGCGTGCGCCTCCTCAAGGCAGGTTGCTGTCACCCCAACTATGATGCCTGCCGCCTGCGCTCTTGCGATAATCTGTTGTGGTGGCAAGCCAAAATGAAATGTCAGATAGTCAGGCGCATGATGCATCACTGCGTCAAATTGCGCTTCTAGGTCGGGGACAAACGGTTCCCGCAACACATCATAGGCCGCCTTATCAACAGCAATCGGCAATGCACAAAGCATCTCAGTCGCAGTGGCAATATCAGCTTCATTTGGCGGTAAAACAGGCTCAAACACGAAGAAATTGGCATTAATGAGGCCATTTGTCAGCGCCCGTGCTTCTGCCATATCTCTTACGATTACCTCAGGGGTGCTATAGGCAAACCCAAAACTGCCGACAGCCCCTGCCTCTGCCACCGCGCCGACAAGGGCTGGTGTTGTAATGCCTCCTGCCATTGGCGCTTGAATTATTGGAACATCGGGTAGAGAAAAAGCTGTCATTGATAAGCCTTATTTTTGCATCACTTCAGATAGTCTCACCCAAGAGGCGAAGTTTGTAAAATGGATTGCGACCATTATTTAACTCATCGGCTATGGTCTCACAGGTCTAACTTAGACGCCTTGGAATGTGTATCTATTCTTCATCGGCATCTTTTTATGGTTTGCCGTTG
>WTHV01000101.1:6968-11952 GCA_011525265.1 Alphaproteobacteria bacterium
ACGCCTTGGAATGTGTATCTATTCTTCATCGGCATCTTTTTATGGTTTGCCGTTGGCATGATGTGGAAAGATAAAGCCATTATCGTTGTTCATGTTGGCGCATTTATTTCTCTACTTTTGGGCTATCTGAACACCTAATAAGCCTAGAAAACTATACGACATTATGTTAGTCATCTTAATGGTTTTTTAACTTTTAAGGTTTTTTTATGGCGTGCTTGAAAAATGGGTTTTCGCTTATCGAATTATTAGTGGTGGTGGCCATCATAGGCATTCTAGCATCCGTAGGACTTACAGGCTATCAAGCCTATATCAGCCAGACCAGAGATGCGACAGCACAAAGTGATTTCGACCAATTACGTCGTGTCGTCGAAGCTGATATGATGGCGGTTTCAAATAGTATGTCTGCCCGTTCTGACATGACCGAAAATATGGATGACGCCCCTCGTTGCGAGGTGTGGCGTGATACGATGATATCCTCACTTAACCAGACAAAAGCGAGCGCCTTTGGTGGGCCTTTGATGGTTGATGGCAATAATTGTGGCACTTTGGATAATCAAAGCACCTGTGTTGCCAGTGGCGCGCGGGAATGGCGCAGAGGCCAATTCCTATTATCATGTGCCAATGAATGCTCACAGCCAGATGACAACAGTTTTCGCCTTATGGTCTGCCTTTGCACTGAGACAGATACCTGCCAGACGGTTTCTTCTTCAGATATGAATTTGTGCGTGACACCGCCAAATGGTGCAAGCTGTTAGGGAGATAAAAGATGAAAAAAATAGGTCAAAAACTAGCTTTTGCAACAATATTCATAGCCCTGAGCGCCTTCCCATTGCAGGCTCAAAAGGTTTTTTCTATTGGCACGGGCGAGATGCCTGACCCATTCGCAATTGACCCGTCTACTGACCCTGATTTAAATCCAGCATTAGGCCTACAGCAATTATCAAGCTTTAATGATAGGGGCGCATGGTCTGCCTCAACCTCTTATCAGGCTGGTGATTTTGTGACCGTCGGCGGTATTCGCTATGTTGTGGTGAGTGACATGGTCTCAGGAAGCAGCTTTTCAAGCGATATTGATGATGGCCGTTTCATGCTAAGTAGCATTGCCTCTGATACATTTTACAGTGGCACTCGTTTTTTGAGTGTCGGCAGCTATAGCAACTCTGGCGCATGGGCAACAAATCAAAGCTATTCAATTGGTGACCGCGTGACCTTTAATGGCATTAGCTATATCGCCTCTGAAACCCATACAAGCAATGTTTTTTCATCAGACAGTAATGCTGGCTATTGGGTGCTAGCTTCAACAGCACCTGACTTAGCAGATTATGACGCACCTGCGCCTGTTAATTCCATGTGCGCAGATTTCGATGCGGCATTTCAATCAGGCTCGCAGACCTATAGCGTGGCCCTGCCATTCTTTAAAAGTAATCTTAATAATACGGGCACAGATTTGGATGGCACATTAAATCTTGAGGTGACCTTTGATTGGGAAAATGAAGAGATAACTGCCCAAGGTGATGTTGAACTTGTAAGCTTTCCTGCTATGGAACCAGGCGGTGGCTCATTCACCTTGCTCAGTGACCCTGATGAATGGACGGCCTTTAGTTTCCATACAGGCAATAAATGTGGTCGATTTAAAATCGCACATAGCCATTATGGATATCCTTTGCCAAATACAACTTGCTTCACTAGCACAATGGTTAGCTTCTATACGGTCATACAATTCTATGAGCGCGGCGGTAAATTTATACCAGTGGTGCATATTCACCCGATAAGCCCAACATATTTGAATAAGTTCGAATTCTATAACTCCATTTTTAATGATAACGGATGCAATGCCAACACAACAGAACATTATGGGGATATAATTGGCAAAAGCATGGAGGCACAATAAAATGAAAATTGCACTATCAATCATAGCGGCAATTGCACTTATCGCAGCAGCGATCGGTGCTTATTTGTATTTCACCCCCGCACAAGATGATCCTATGGCACAATTTTCTGATGCGAAAAAAGAAGCGATTAAAAAACGCGCTGCAAAACAGGCTTTGGATGCAGAACAGGAACAAAATTTGGTAAATGCCCTAGAAGATGCCAAAGCCGCAGCCAAGGCCGCTGTTGAAAACCAAACTCAATAGGCGGCATCTTGTTGTTACTGCGCTTTATTATTGTGATCATGCTAATCACGCTCTTCAGTGATGTGACACATAATTATGCGCAAGCAAGCTCTGATTTAAACAAGCGTATCTCACATCTTTATGAGAAGGTTTATGCTGACCCTAGTAATGTCAGCTTGAACCTTGAGCTTGTTAGAAGCCAAATCCAAATTCGTGATTTTAAAGGGGCATCTGGCACGCTTGAGCGGTTGCTTATCATTGCGCCTGAAAACACATCTGCACAATTATTAGCCGCACAGGTCAAGATTGCGCTTGGCAATTTTTCCGAAGCACAAGTCATTTTAAACAATTTGCTAGATGATGAGAAAACCACTGCCGAAGCCACTCAACGCGCGCAAACGCGTTTGCAAGACATTAAAAATACGACAGATGGCTTTTCATGGCAGGCATCAATGGATGTTGTGGCAGGCCTGTCTCAAAACCCTGAGAACAAGCCATCAAAGACATCTTACAGCCTCTATTTGCCCTCAACGCCTATTGAGGTGTCAGGCGCCTCCCAAGAATTTCGCGGCCTTATCTTATCTGGCAGGTTAGAGCAAAAATTTAACTCCTATGATGCACGGAAAATACGTCTTGATCTCGCTCACCACAGGCGTGATTATAACAGCTATAACAAGTCAGATTATGAAGTCTATAGCGGTGCCATCGCCGCTATTAGCGGTGATAATGACCCGTTTGGCGGCACGATAAAGCTTGTGCGGGTGCGGGTGCGCGAACGTGATTTCATGGATCAAGTTGGCATTGAAAGCCGCAAAGAGATTATGACGCCATTTGGCGTGTCACTCTCTTTGATGGGCTATCTCGGTCGCCAAACCCATCGCAGTCATATTAATTTTTCTGGCAATCAGGAAAAAACAGGCCCGATTGGCAAGGTGAGTCTGGCAGGCACCATGATGATTGGGCAAAATGCTGTGCGCTCAAGCATAGCCTTTGATCGCAAAAATGCCACCAACTCAAACTATGCCTATTATCAGACAAAATTAAGCTTTGATGCGAATCTTAGCCTATTTGGGTTAAATTTCTTGAGCCAAGCAAGCCTGTTACGCAAACGCTATGACAGTGCAGGCATGGTCTATTCCGATAGGCGCCGGCGTGATGATACAGCCACACTGGCCTTTGAGGTCAATTTGCCTGTGGCAGAGAGGCTTCGAGCGCTTGCGCCAAATATGCGCCTATCAATGCGTGGTGATGCGACCCGCACTTTTTCAAATATTGATCGGTTCAACTCCACCAAAAGTGAACTCATGTTAAAAGCCTCTTACCAGTGGCAAGGACAATGATCATGAGACTAATCACCGCTTTACTCATTACTCTTTCATTGAGTTTCATATCAAATCTGACAAACGCTGAAGACAGAGCTGAAATCGGTGTTGTTGCCGCCTTGCAAGGTGAGGCCACCCTATCATTTGAAGGCCAAAGGCTTACAGCCACAGTGGGCGATAAACTCTATCTTGGTGATACAGTCATCACATCCCCAAACAGCAAGATGCAAATCATGCTACGTGACCTTACGACTTTGACGATTGCTGCTGATAGTGAATTGGTGATTGATGAATTTATCTATGATCCGGGCGTGACGCGAAACTTGACATCAAAGCTTGTCAAAGGTGTGGTGAAATTATCATCACCGCGCATGACATTAAAAGGCCTATCAAGTCGCAAACTCGCCTTGCCTAATGCCACAGTTTCTATTCGCGGTACGCAATTCCTTGCCAAAGTAGATGAGCGTGATGACATTGTTGTGCTTTTTAACGGTCTGATTTCTGTTGAAAATCAGAAATTTACACGTGAAATTGCAAAGCCAAATTTTGGTGTCAACATTTCAAATGAAGGCACAATTGGAGAGCCTGAATTTATTGATGAAAATCAGCTTGCTAATATACTTGAAGCCTTTGACGTTGCCCCTGCCTCTGAGACCTCTTCAGCTGAAACAGCAGACGGGGAAAGTAATGAAGAGGAGGCAGACGAAGAAAATAACACGCAATCAGGTAATGCCAGCACAGAAGGGGATAGTGAATCTGAAGCGCAAGAAGAACAAGAAACTGATTCAGATGACAGCACCACTGATGAGGAAGATAGCACCGCTGCAGACAGCTCTGATGGGACAAGTGATGAAGGCGCTTCAGACACTCAAGCAACTCAGACTGCTGCCTCACAAGAAGCCGCGCCAACAAATATAGCTGGCGCACCTAGCTCTAGCTCCCTTAATGCCCTCACGCTTGCTCCTGCTTTGACGGCACCTGTTGCACCCGTTGAAGTCTCATTATCAATTGAGGCGATTGATGCGCAAGTCACGCAAGAGCTGAATGAGGTTTTGCAAACAGTGGCCTTAGCGGTGGTTGAGACACAAGTTGAAGAAGATACAGGCCCGGTTGATAGTGATGGTGATGGGGTCGTTGATGATGAAGATGCCTTTCCAAATGATGCCTCAGAGACCCTAGATACGGACGGTGATGGCATTGGCAATAATGCTGATTCAGATGATGATGGTGACGGCGTTGCTGATACCAATGATCCGAACCCTCTGGTTAATGATACCACAGATACAGATAGCGATGGCACGCTTGATATTGTTGATACAGATGATGATGGTGATGGCGTTGCTGATAGCACAGATGCCTTCCCCCTTGATAGCACAGAAACTGTTGACACTGATGGCGATGGCATTGGCAATAATGCTGATTCAGATGATGATGGTGATGGCGTTGCTGATACGCTTGACCCAAACCCGCTAACAGTAGACACGCTTGATACAGATGGTGACGGCACACTTGATATTGTCGATACTGATGATGATGGTGACGGCGTTC
>WTHV01000044.1 GCA_011525265.1 Alphaproteobacteria bacterium
TCGCTTGATGCAGCGCACAGGTCATAAGCCGATTGTCCTGATGGGCGGGGGTACAACAAAGGTTGGCGATCCCTCTGGCAAGGATGAAGCACGCCCTTTGCTATCGGATGCTGATATCGAAGAGAATAAAAACGGCATTAAGAAAATCTTTGAAAAATATCTAAGTTTTGGGGATGGCCCAACAGACGCACTCATGGTTGATAATGATGAATGGCTTAGCTCTTTATCTTACATTAAATTCTTGCGTGATTTTGGCCCGCATTTCTCAATCAACCGCATGATGGGGATGGAATCTGTCAAATTACGCCTTGATAGAGAACAGAATTTGTCATTTTTGGAATTTAATTACGCCATTTTGCAAGCCTATGATTTCCTTGAATTGCGCCGCCGTTATGGCTGTGCGTTGCAAATGGGTGGCTCTGATCAATGGGGCAATATTGTCACAGGCATTGACCTGACGCGCCGCGTGGATTCACAAGAAATCTTTGGTATTACCTCACCTTTGATCACAACCGCCTCTGGTGCCAAGATGGGCAAGACAGCTGGTGGGGCAATTTGGCTCAATGAAGAGCGTCTGTCTGCTTTTGATTTTTGGCAGTTCTGGCGCAATACAGAAGATGCTGATGTGGGTCGTTTTCTGCGTCTGTTTACCGAATTGCCACTTGATGAGATTGCACGCCTTGAGGCTCTTGAAGGGGCAGAGATTAATCAGGCAAAAATCATCCTTGCCAATGAGGCCACAAGCCTATGCCATGGCGCAGATGCCGCAAAGGCAGCAGAGCAAACAGCCTTGCAAACCTTTGCCCAAGGTCAAATGGCTGATGGCTTGCCGCAAATCACGCTTTCAGCAGAGGCTGTTGATGGGCTATCTGTCCTTGATGCCTTTATGCAAGCAGAGCTAGCCACATCAAAGGGCGAGGTACGCCGCCTGATTAAGGGCGGGGGCGCACGCATTAATGGGGCATCTGTGGCAGATGAAGATGTGACCTTGTCATTGGCTGATTTTGAAGATGGTAAATGCCAATTATCAGCTGGTAAAAAACGTCACGCCCTCATTGTGATAGCCTAATTTTCAGCAGTCTGGTTATCGGCTCCAAACAGCCTTTCGCGTTCACGACCTAGCCAATCAGGGCTGAAGATATCGCGCAAAACACCTGGCACGAGCGAGGCAGCATTGATACTTGTCTCTGGGTCATCAATGGGGCCTTTGACGTTAAATTGTGTGGTAAAGATACCTGCATTATCAATCCCGGCAAGCAAATCGCCAAATAATGGCACGGCGCCAATGATTTTTGAGAATTGGTTCACTGGCACCAAATTACCACTGACATCAACCTCTCTTGTATCGCGATTATATTCACCGACCAGAGAGACGCCAACCGCACCACCACTAGCAGATAGGGACGTAATCTTATGCGTTGCGCCTATGGTCTCTATTTGTGCTTCACCTGTTGTGAATCTTGTCCCATCCCCCTCTACCAAGGAATAAAGACCAGCAAGGCCAAGCACAGAAAAAGCACGAACCGCAGCAGGTGCTTCTATGACATTAAACTCTTCTAGTTTGATGGTGGTATCATAATCCCTAAAATTGCCTAATGTGAAATGATTGACCAACACCATGCGACCAGAGCGCACAGTATCTGTGACGCCAAGGCCAGAGAGCACACGGCCAGCATTTTGCGTTGTGATGATAAGAACGGCGCCGCCATCTTCATCTGGACTGAATTCAAGGCGTGCCTCTGCCCCGCCAATCAGGCCAACCGCAGATAAATATTCGCCAGAGGCACCAAAGACAGCCTCAATTGTCCCCTCTTCCAACAGCGCCTCACCCTTATAAAGCAACGCGCCTTGTAAGGTCGCTTGGCCATCTTTTTCACGCGACAACTTGCCTGTCATCTGACCAAAAAGTGCGACATCATCATCAATCATGAGCCGCTCAGAGGTTACATCAAAACTTAAATCCATCTCAGACGGTGTATCTGATGCACCGCGCAAATTGCGCAAATCAATCACCGGCCCTTGGGCGATCACAGACCAGCCACGCCCGCCTGTCTCATCTACCCTTTGTTCAATGCGTATATCTGTAATGTCATTGCCCGGCCAGCGCACATTTTGCAAATAGGCTGCCTCAACAGCGCCATCTTGACGCATTTGCACATGACCAGAGGCGCGCAACCCCCCTGCTTCAATTGTGATGTCATCTATGCGTTGCAGAACACCATCAGTGATGATGAAAGTGCCAACCGCGCGCCCATCTTCACGTTGTAACTTTGCCCAATTCATTTGCGGGATATGTATCGCAGCCCCTGTCAGATCAGCGGATAATAAGGCTGAAATTGTGTCTCCACCATCTTGTGTTTTCACCACAAAACGGCCACCAATAGCACCTGTCACCTCTTGTGAGACAAAGTCAGATAATGTCTGTGACAGCGCGATTTGCGGTGGTATTTGCCCGTTGAGCGTAACGCTTTTGCCATCATGTACCAGCGATATTGTGCCTGTAATATCATCAAAACTAGCAGAGCCAGAGGCATCAAACTGCCTACCATCATAGCCAAATACCAATTCGGCTTGGCTGAGATCTTGGCCTTTATAGAAATCTGTGGCGCTCGTGTTGGTCACCACACCATCAAGGCGGTCAAGAGATAGGGCAAAGCGATTATCATCTTGCAGAATAGCTGACAGAGATAGCCGCACGCGCCCTTCGCCGTTAAGATTATCCAGTGAGACTGGCAAATCTGTTAGGGCTTGTGGTGATACTCTTTCAACCAAAGGCACCACCGACTCTAATTGGGCAGAGGCATCGGCTGTGACCTCAATGCGTCGTTTTAGTCTGTCTGCCTCACCTTGCGGGATAATAAGCGGGGCAAAAGAAAGATTGGCAGAGGCAAGCGAAAAGCCCTCCTGCTTATGCGGCGCAAGTGTTACATCTAACCGATTATCAGTAAAAGACAAATCAGCGCTCACCTGTTTCAGCGGATCAAGGCTTGCATGATAGCGCAGATCACTATCTCTTATCGCCATGGTTCCCCTGATTTCTGTGGGCTGAAAAGCGCTCTGTGAAAAGGTGCCGGCAAGCGCCATATCTATCGCTGAAAACCATCCCCCTTCAAGATTATCATCCACATAGCTGGCAAGTGATTGCACCGCATCTTGCGGCATCAAATGCCGTAATGCCGCAAGAGATATCCCCTGACTGGCAATACGCATTTCTGCCCCTGATAGGGTGCGTGCATCATCAAAGCCCAAAGTGACATCCGCTGTGATGGCACCTTCTTCTTTTAAGACAAGTGAGATATTTAGGAGATGCAATTGGCCTGGTTGATAGAAAATCTGGCCACTGAGATCCAAAAAGCGCAAAGAAGGGCTGGCATCATCAGCGCGCTCTGTCATGATATAGCCATCTTGAATTTGCAGGTCAGCCTTGGCATTGCGCAAAAACCCGCCTGCCATAACATCAAGTGATAATGTCCCGCTTGCCGTGCCAACAAGCTGAGAGATATGCCCCACCTCTGTTTCAATGCGCACATCTTCGACCGCGCCCTCAAAGGCAAGTTCAGACAGTGTCAGACGGCTTGTT
>WTHV01000199.1 GCA_011525265.1 Alphaproteobacteria bacterium
ATAGCATTTTTAGAAATGGTTTGTTTACGCCAATTCTGATGCATCGTGCTGTTAAATGCGACATAATGGCCTGATTGAATAGCTAAATCTTCACCATAAGCTGCAAGACAAAAGGCATTTTGATCCCCATGACTATGGCTAATTGACCCATAGGAAGATGATTTCATAACAAATTGAATATGCTTATCTGGGTCATGCATATGCTGCTGAATACCAACCCAGCCTATGCCCTTAAACCAACGCAAATCATCATCGCCAGAAGGCGGCTCAGCTTCAATAATTGGGAAATCAGTTCTATAAGCTAGCTCGTCAAAGTTAAAATCCCACCAGCCCCAATTATAAAACGCCATCTCTGTGCCAGGATTTGTGCGCTTAATTTCATCATAATACCATTGATAGGCGCCATTTCCTGTAACACCTGCAAATTGACGAAGGTTATAGCCAATCTTTACGGCAGGCAAATCACCCATGGTGCTGTCATCGCCAAAGGTTGCACGGCGTGTATTTGGTGCTTTGGTATAAAGCGGAAAATCACCTGTTTTCTGGAAGAAGGGACGCTTGTAAAGGTCAATGCCTGCATAGCCTTTCAGAAGGTTTGCTGCATCAATCAGATAGGCCATACCTGTCATCCAATAATGTGGCCCTTCTGCCCAGCCACCATCCATATCACCCCAAGGTGTGTAAACCGTTGACAAAAATTCAATCCCATAATGAAGCCACTCCTCTGCCTCTGGCACCTCATCTAGAAGAGCAATGGCAGATGGTATCAGAACAGCCGAGACTGCGCGAACCGCGTGGCTATCAAATGGAAAGAGATGAATATTTGCATGATGCATAATATGGGTTGCTGTCTCAGCAGTGCGGTTCCGAAGCGCCTCACAGACCATATGTTTTTCTGCGTCATCCAACACATCATAAAGCCAATCATACCCCCAAGCGAGAGCGAGATTAACGCGAAACGCCCATTCATCTGTGTAAGCGCGTGATGTGGTGCCATTTATATCCCACATTGCAGCTGCAATGAGCCATTCTTTGGCACGCTGCGTCATATCAGCATCATTTGTCACCTTACCACCAATAGCCATATGCCTAATGGCATAAAGCAATTCTTGGCAGTCAATATAGGTTTGACGCCATATAGGGGCTACACGTTGATGATTGGGATAGCCAGCCGGCTCTTCCATGATGTCTCTTGCCATCCAAGGGGCAACAGATTTATCGTAAAATGTCTGCCATGTATAAGCATGCGGGTCTGCTTTTACTGCTTCACAGAAATCTGGAAGCCGATTTTTTGACATCCACAGTCTTGGGTGACCACGCTCTGCATTAGCAAGGCGCTTATGACGGGCAGGCAAAGCTGTTTCAGCAACACCCTCGGCAATCGAAAATTGGCGTGTTTTACTCCATTCAGTAACAGGCAAGCCTGTTTCAGCTGAGCATACAGCATAGCTCCAGAAATAATCCCCTGCCTTAAAGGTCACATCAGGTGTGAAGAAATTCAAAGGGATATGGGTAAAGCGCGTAGTTGTATCATCATTAAATTTATCAGATGTGGATACACGTACAATATATTCGGCTTCTTCTTCAACAACAGGGAGCCACATAAAACGTGGCGGATTTTCATAAACAGATTCACCACCATCCGGCTTATATTGGATATTTAAGCGGCTTGCTTTCGGCTGATCCAGATAGCCTAAGGGGCTGTTGCTAGAAGATGTCATTTTAGTGACCTTAATATCTTATATTTAAAGAAAAAATATTGCCCACCATGAGATGCATAGCAGGCAATATTATGATTATTTTTTAGCTATTATACTGACGCTCATAGGCTGACTGCATAGCTGCTAGTACTTTTGACAAGCCCATTTTTTCTAGCTCAGCAGTGTAGCTAGCCCAATCAGCTTCAACATCACCACTGCCTAGAATCCAAGCCTGTTGACGTTCTAGCATGTAGGTGCGAATTGAAGGCCAATGCTTATCATAAACAGCCTGTTCATCGACGTTAAATGCAACTCCTAGGAACTGGTCAATCAAATAATCACCTTCATCATAAAGTGCGATACCTTCAAGTGCGAACTCATTAGACCATTGGATTTCATATTTGTAATCCTGGAAGTAACCACGTGCATGAAGCTGAGCACCAATCTGATAAAGCTGGCTGTTCACTGGCCCTGCATCTAGGAATTCTGGCTTAAAGATAGCTTCGCCATCAACAACATCATATTGCTGGCCCTCGATACCGAAGTTCACAAGACGACGACCTTCTGGTGAGAACCAGAAATCAAAATATTTGATTGTTGTAACAGGATCTTTGTTCATGCCGCCGATTGCCCAGCCATCTGGCTTGATAGGAATACGACGGTGTTCTTCAAAGCGCACACCATTGACGTTTGCAGGTGGTGCGATTGCTTTAAATTCAAAACCTGGGATATCCTTTGACAGACGGTTATAGCCTGATGTTGAGGCAAACCAGTCATGTGTTGCGCCACCAAGGTTTTCTGACAATAGATATTCACGTGCAGATGAACCACGAGTGAATACTTCAGCATCAATCAGACCTTCAGCATACCAACGTGCAAGACCTTTGATACCGTCACGATAGCCTGTTTCAGCATAAGGGTGCTTGATCTGACCATCTTCAACCATGAAATCATGATATGTATCTGAACCAGATGAACGGCCACCAAACAATGTCACAAGACGGATAACTTCTTCCCACTGACGCGCGAAATAAGGAACCTCATCCTTTAGGCCATTACCGTTTGGATCACCATCGCGGAACGCACGAAGAGCATTTTCATATTCTTCGACTGTTTGCGGCACATCAAGACCTAGCTTATCTAGCCAGTCTGTACGCATCCAGAAAGCACGACCATATTTCCCATCAGGTAGATAAGGGATGTAATACATATTGCCATCAGCGGCTGTTAGCGCTGAACGCACATTTGGACGCTCATCAAAATAGGCTTTCAAATGCGGTGCATGATTATCAATCAAATCATTCAAAGGCATGAAAGCGCCTTGAGGACCATATTGGTTCACAACATCTTTGATGCGTGATGTACCAACGATATCTGGAATGTTACCAGTGGCCAAAAGCAGGTTCATTGCTTCACCTGAATTCTTTGTGTTTGAGCCAACAGTTGCGTTTTTCAAACAGACATTTGTCATTTCGCAAGCTGCAATTTCAACTGGCCAATCTTCATTATAGCTTGTATAGCGCTTATGGTGCATGTGCACGCTGAGCTCTACTTTGCTATCCGAGATTTTTGTTGAGTGACCGTCGGATAGTGCCGGTCCGGTAAAAGCTGTTGAAGCTAGGGCTACAGCAGCTATGGTTAATTTACGCATAATATCCTCCCTTGGTATTCACGCACTTTTTTATTCCTTCACACCGCCCAGCATAATACCTTTATTGAAGTATTTCTGTATGAACGGGTAGAAGCATAATACCGGGATAATTGAACAAACAATTATCGCAGCGGTAACTGTTTCAACGCTGTAAGCAGCGTCAATTAATGTTGATGAGAATTCCTCATCATCACTTAGATCAGCAATGGTTTGACGCAG
>WTHV01000046.1 GCA_011525265.1 Alphaproteobacteria bacterium
GCCCAATAGACAATATCTTCGACCCCAAGGAGGAACAATAACGGTGTTGCTTTGATCAAGATTTGCCACAAATTTGAAAGGCCCGGCAGGGCATAGAGCCACATTTGCGGGAAGATAATGCGGCGGAAAATAACAGATGGCGTCATGCCATAGGCCGCACCTGTTTCTATCTGGCCCTTGGGAACAGCCTTCATCGCGCCATATAAAACATTGCCAGCAAATGCGCCAAACACAATGGCAAAAGATAGGGCGGCAAGGGCAAAACCATAAATCTCATGCACCCATTGCGCTGAGCTACCAAGCGGTAATTTGGCAATCTTGCACACAACAAAATCATTACCTTGGCGCACAGGCTCTAATACCTCAGGGCATAACAGCTTATGACGCAAATATTCAAACCCTTGATCCAGGGCAATCGGCATGAATAAGAAAAACACAATATCAGGCACACCGCGCACCATCGCGATATAGCCCTTTCCAAACCAGCGCAACGGCGCTATCGCAGAACGGCTTGCCAAAGCACCGCCAAAGCCGAACAACAAAGCGGCTGGCGCTGTGATCAAAAGCAATAATAGCACAGTTCCAAAAGAGGTATAAAAGGCCATATGCTTGCCTGTTGTTAGGTAACAAGCAAGCCATTGAAAACCTTCAAGCGTCTTTGGCTCTGCGCATAATTCAAACATTATTGTGACCATCCTTCTGGCTGATAGGGCTGTAATAGTGACGGCCTATCTTGGGTCAGAATATCATCTATTGCGTAATGCGCCACCCCTGCGGCATTTGAGATGCCAGAATGCATAATGGCACCATAGAGACCTTGCACCTTTGTGCCATTACGATTTGTAAAACGGCCAATAACAGGAAGCCCGCCTTTTGGGATAACGCGCTTGCCAACGCTATGAGCCCTAATCTGCAATGGTTCTGGCAATGCGCAAGCCGCTTCAACACGGCGTAAAATCGCATTGGCTGCTTTCGTGTCAACATCATCTGCCACGCCTAAATCTTCGTTAAACCGCCCCCCTATCAGCAAGGCACCATCAGGCATTTGACGAAAATGGTAATCTGGTGCGGTCACAAGGTAAGATGAGATTGGCGGCAGAGATTGCGTTGTAATCAACAAGCCATTTGTTGGCGCTAGTGCTAGCGTGATGCCGCACCTTTCTAGCAAGGCTTGCGCCCCTGAACCAGCGGCCATTATGACCTCATCAGCGTGATAGGACATCGCTCCACATTTCACGCCGCTAACCTTGTCACCATCGCATATGATATCATCAACTTGGCCTGTCATAACCTCAGCACCAGAGGCTTTGATCAAGGCTTGTGCGCTTTGTACAGGCTCAATGGCAAATTCTGCCTCACAATAGGCAGCTATCTCTGGAACATCTTTTAGCCATGGCAAATGCTCTGCAATCGCCGCGCGCCCCATTGCGTTAACAGGGTAGCCCCATTTGGCATGAGTCTCGATATAATCTTCAAGCTGAGGGCCCGGTAAATCCCATAAAAACCCGCCAGAGGCTGTTTTCTCAAGGCCTGCTTCTGCGGCAATCCACTCTTCCCAAATCTGCATACTGGCATGACGTAATTGGAAGTAGGATTTATCATTATTGGTTGCCGCATTCACCCAGGCCCAACTGCGGGCTGTTGCACTGTCATCTGCGGGGGAAGGCGTACCATTATCAATCAGTAAAATGCGCCCCATAGCACGCTGTGATGCAGCATAGCTAAATGCGGCCCCGATAATGCCGCCGCCAATGATAATGATGGAATAGGGATGGGACATAAATAGGCGTAATTCTTAAACATAAAAATAAAAGCGGCCATAAAACCGCTTTATCATTATTTCATTTAAAAGGGCGCCCAACAAATCCTGCTGGGCGCCTGAAACATCACATGACTTAGAATGTTAGTGCGTCGTCGCCAAACCACTTTGTGATCAAAGCGTTCAAAGAGCCGTCAGCTTTCATAGACGCAATGGCTTTATCCATTTTCGCCTTTAGCGCGCCGTCTGATTCACGAACACCCATGCCGATACCGCCACCGATGCCGACTTGGCCGACAACTGCCAATTCGCCATTTGAATCATTCACGATTGGCATCAAGAAGTCACCATCAGCCAATACAGCGTCAGCTTCACCATTGCGAACAGCCGCAACTGTTTCATCAGGTGTTGCAAATTCAACCAAAGTTGCGCCGCTTGCTGCAACGTGACCTGCTTGGATTGTTGATGCTTGTGCCGCGATAATAGCGTTATTCACATCAACTGAAGCACCTGCCAAAGCAACATAGGCAGATGGTGATGGTGGGAAATATTCAGATGTGAAATCGATCACCTCATCACGCTCAGCTGTGATAGACATACCTGCGATGATTGTGTCGTAGTTACCAGATACAAGGTTAGGGATGATTGAATCCCATTCATTTGTCACCCACTCACAAGTTAGGGCAGCACGCTTACAAAGCTCATCACCAACTTCACGCTCAAAACCGTCAACTTCGCCGGCATCATTGATGAAGTTATATGGAGGGTATGCGCCCTCTGTACCCATACGAACTGTATCTGCCATTGCTGGACCTGCAAGAACAGCAAGAGCTGCTAGGCCTAATAGAAATTTTTTCATGTCACTCTCCTCAAAGGACAAACCAAAGTGCATTTTTTATTCTGAAACGGTCGCACTCAAAAACTGTTTCAAACGAGATGACACGGGCTTATCAAACAGGGTTTTGGGATCCCCCTCCTCCTCGATAATGCCCTGATGCAAAAAGACCACACGGTCTGATACATCACGTGCCAAATTCATGTCATGTGTTACTAATATCATAGTACGGCCTTCAGCCGCTAGCTGTTTAATAACTTTGATAACTTCTTGCTCTAACTCAGGGTCAAGCGCTGAGGTAGGCTCATCAAACAATAATGCGCGTGGTGCCATGGCCAAAGCTCTGGCAATGGCGGCGCGTTGTTGCTGGCCACCTGAGAGCTGTGAGGGAAAGGCATCAGCCTTATCAGCAATGCCTACCTTATCAAGCCACTCTCGCGCTTCTGCTTCACATTCCTTGCGATCACGCCCCAAAACACTTATCGGGGCTTCAATAACATTTTGCAAAATCGTTAAATGCGCCCAGAGGTTAAATTGCTGAAAGACCATTGCAAGGTTTGTGCGAATAGAAATCAGCTGTTTTTTATCAGCAGGCACACGCTCTTGGCCAGCTTGTGACCATGTGACAGGTTTGCCTTCGATGATAATATCGCCAGATTGTGCGCATTCCAGCAGATTCGCACAGCGCAACATGGTTGATTTGCCTGAACCAGAAGAGCCAATTAATGAGATCACTTCGCCTTTGCGAGCGGTCAAATTAACCCCTTTTAACACCTCTAAATCGCCAAAGCTTTTGCGCAAATCGCGCAATTCAATAACGACCTCAGCCTGATTGCTCTTATCTGTCTTTTTGGCCAAGAGGCACCTCAAATCACAAAATTACAAATTTCATCCTATTTAGCCTGTCAGCCTTAAATGTTGCAAGATATGAATCGCCATCTTGTGAGGCTAAATGGGCGCTATCTTGCC